>NZ_JBAIYW010000548.1:0-1483 GCF_036763055.1 Desulfovibrio sp. 1214_IL3152
CTGGGCCATGCCGTGCACTTCGCCTGCCACCACATCCAGACCGGCCTCAAGAGCCGTACGGGCCAGCAGGGTCGTGGCCGTAAGGGTTCCCTGACCGCCCACGCCGGTAAAATAAACGCGCATGCGCTTCTGCTTGTTCTGCATAGTCATTGTCTTTCACCTATCCCTGACGCTTGCGCGCCTTGAAAGCCCCGGGGGCCACCTGCAAACACACCATGCAGCCCGTGCAGAGGGTCGCATCCACCTCCAGATTGTCGCCGTGGCGATAAAAAGCGGGGCAGGCAAGCTCCTCAAGACAGCGCATGGCTTCCGGCCCCTGCTGTGCCACTACGGCCACCTGGGGAGCAGTCTTCTTGAGCTGGCGGCGGGCATAAAGTACGCACGGTTCCTCGGTAATAAGCACACGCACGCCGGGCTTGTCCTTCATGTCCTTCAGAGCCGCCGTAAGCGCCTTGATGTTGAAGGCGCGTACCTTGGCTACTTCGGTTACGCCCATGCCGCGCACAATGGTTTCAATATCCATGTGGCTGCTCATGCCGCCGAGCACATCCTGCTGCATGCCCGGATTGGGCTGATGCCCGGTCATGGCCGTGGTTCCGTTGTCCAGAATGACCATAAGCACGTCATGCTGGTTGAAAACGGCGTTGGCGAGACCGGTCATGCCGGAATGGAAAAAGGTGGAGTCACCGATAAAAGCGATGACGGGTTTTTCCGAAGCACGGGCAAAGCCGCTGCCCGCCGAGATGGACGAACCCATGCATACCAGAAAATCAGCCGTGCGCAGGGGCGGCAGAAGCCCCAGGGTGTAGCAGCCGATGTCGCTGGAGTAATAGGCGTCATCACCGAATATCTGTCGCACCGTGTAATATACGGCGCGGTGCGAACAGCCGGGGCAGAGGTTGGGCGGGCGGCCCGGCAGGTCAGGCTCCATGCTGCGCGGTTCCCGCACGGGACAGGTTTCTTCAAACCACCGGGCCAGACGGCGCGTGACAAGCGTGGTGGAATATTCGCCCTGATGGGTGAGGATGTCGTCCTTGCCCTCAATGCTCACGGAAAGACCACGCCGCTGCACCAGAACGCGAATATCCTGCTCCAGCAGGTCCTCGCCCTCTTCCAGCACCAGAACCCGATCGCATTTATCAAGAAAAGCGCAGATTTTTTCTTCGGGCAGGGGCCAGGTCATGCCCAGTTCCAGCACACGCGCGCGGCCTTCCCACCCATTGGCAGCCAGCGCGTCAGCCAGATAGTTGCGCGAAACGCCGCTGGTGACGATGCCCAGCCGCGTAGAGCCGTCAGGTTCGGCAATCGTGTTGAAGGAACTTTCTTCCGCTGCCTGCCGGGCGCGGGCCATCAGTTCGTCCAGAACCATGTGCCGCCTGCGGGCCACGGCAGGTACGGGAACAAAACGGGCGGGATCACGCTGAAAATCCTTTTTGGGCTGCGGCTCGGGCAAGGCGTCAAAGTCCACAGGGCCGCGCAGATG
>NZ_JBAIYW010000409.1:0-1477 GCF_036763055.1 Desulfovibrio sp. 1214_IL3152
CGCGCATGCGCGAACTACGCGCGGCCCGTATGCTGGAAAAAATGAAGGAATGAGGCGGGGCAGGCCGGGCGGCTTTGCCGTGAGCCGTCTGCCGTAAGGCCGTCCCGGTCAGGCTTTGGCTGGCGAGTGAGCGGGTCAACGGCTGCAAAAACGTTGTCCGCCCGCTGTCTGGCAAGGGTCTCAGGCATAAGCCGCGGGCTGCTTCAGGGGCTGAACGCTCTGCAATCAGGTGTACTGCGGCTCGTTTTCCTTGATAATCTGAAAAGATTTCATGGCCTTTATTGTGCCGGCAATGCCCTGATACTTGCACACGCCCGCCACGGTGCAGTCAAGCAGGTCTTCTTCATCCTTATCCAGCACCAGCACATCGCCCACCTGCATGCGCAAAAGCTGGTTGCCTGTAATGGTGGTCTTGCCGAAACACACCTTGAGTTCCACCGGAGTTTCCATAAGGCGCTCTTTAAGGCGCGCCACCCAGGCATGGTCCACCTCAAGGCGTTCTGTCTGAAAGCTGGCATGCAGCTTGGAGCGGATGGGTTCAATGGTGGCGTAGGGCAGGCAGATGATCATGGAGCCAAGGGCCGTGTCCAGTTCCACCTCAAAGGTGATGACCACCACCACATCGCTGGGCGGCACAATGGCCGCAAACTGCGGATTGATCTCACTGCGCACCAGTTCCAGCTTGACGTCGTGCACGGGCCGCCAGGATTCTTCCATATTGTCCAGGGCGATCTTGACGATCTTGTCCACCACGGCCTGCTCAATGCGGGTAAATTCGCGTCCTTCCACCTTGGGCTGGGAGCCTGCGCCGCCGAAAACACTTTCCACAAGGGCAAAGACCAGGCGTGAGTCCACCACCATGATGGCGTTGCCGCGCAGGGGATCCATCTTGAAAATATTGATGGAGGTGGGTACAGGCAGAGAACGCATGAATTCGCCGAACTTGGTCATATCAATGGATATGGGGTTCAGTTCCACACGTTTGCGCACAGAGTTGGAGAGCGCGTTGGTACACAGCCGGGCAAAACGGTCGTTGACGATTTCAAGCACGGGCATGCGCCCGCGTATGATGCGGTCCTGATTGGCAAGGTCAAAAGCGACTATGCCGGAATCGTCTTCCGGCGTTTCCACCTCGCTCTCGATTTCGCCGCCTGAAAGCCCGCGCAGCAGGGCATCCACTTCATCTTGCGCCAAAACTTTGTTCATGCCAGCCTCGACAAACATCCTGTGAAGGTTCTTGGTCCGCCTCGTTATCACGAGTAACATTGCAAGAAAAAGGCCACTTTGACAAGCTATGGAATGCTTCCGCAGCCCTGCGGCCGTTCAGGAGCGCCCTTTTTCTTGCCAACCCCGGCCCCTTGAGGCAGTCTACAGCCGGAGCAAAGTCCATGCTGTTACGAATATTTTCCGCCGCTTCCGGCAGTGCGGATCCTGCGGAGGCCGCAGCCGCGCCGCTTGTGGAGCTGACCGCCGCACC
>NZ_JBAIYW010000266.1:0-1474 GCF_036763055.1 Desulfovibrio sp. 1214_IL3152
GTGACGACGCGCGGGGCGAATTGCGGCCCCTCGACCGGGAATGCATCAAGGTGGCAGGGCTTGGCGGGCAGGCCCACCCCTGGCGTTGCCGTTTCTATCGTGACGGATCGGGCTGCGCCATCTATGCGCACCGCCCGGCCCAGTGTTCGGCCCTGTTCTGCATGAATACGGAGTCGCTGGAGCAACTGCTGGTTCGTGAACCGCTGCTTGACCGCGCAAGAACTCTGGAGTCGCTGGCCGCCCTGGAGCAGATACCGGGCTTTCAGGACATGCCCGATGGTCCCCGTGCCTTTCTGCCTGACCTTGTGGCTGCCCACGAAGAGCAAAATCCTGTGGCTCCTGTGCTTGAAGCCGCGGCGCGGCTCGGTTTTGCGCCCAAGGGCGCACACAGGGGAGACGGTGCGGATGCCGGAGTGGAAGAAGGCGAGCGCCAAAGCCTGATTGACGACATCAGCAAGGCAGTGCGCACAGAGTCGGCCTTTCGCGCTCTGTGTGTGGAGCGCGCGGGTGTGCCTGCGGCCATGCTGCCGTTCCTTCTGGGGCGGCCCATGTCCGATCTGCTGTCCGAGGTGGGCTTGCGCCCGGCGGGCGCAACGTCTTAGACAGTGTCGTCACGAGATGGATTTCCTTGGTATATCAAGGAGAACGAGCCTTTTATGCAGGGAGTGTACTCTTATGGTACTCGACCGGAATAAAAGGCGAAGTTCGACGCAGAGATGCCGGGAAAGGCTTTCGTGACGACACTGTCCAGGGCAACTTCTCTTTGAAATTGCCCTGGCGGATGCGGGAGCAGACGCCCGCCGCGGAGGCGTAAGTGCAGTTTATCTGCGCGGTTAAACGCCGGAGCGGGCGTCTTGGAAGTATTGCGAACAGATATTCTCAATGCGAAGATGCTATAGGACAGATTCACTGCCACAGGCTGTCGGCGGCTCGCGGACACGGTTTGTGCGCTTTTGTGGCGCAGTCGTCGTGCCATGCCAAGGGCCTGGGCAGGTTTTTGGGGCTGTGGCTCTCGGTTGACAGAAGGCCGTGACGGCCCTACCTTACATAAATTATAATATTCACAGCCCGCGCCACGGGCCAAACGAAGGAAGCATCATGCCATTGTGCAGCATTGAGGAAGCCGTTGCCGACATTAAACAGGGCAAAATGGTCATTCTTGTGGACGACGAAGGCCGGGAGAATGAGGGCGACCTGACCATGGCCGCGGAATTTGTCACCCCCGAGGCCATCAATTTTATGGCTAAATATGGGCGGGGGCTGATCTGCCTGCCCATGTCGCCGGAAATGATCGACCGGCTTGACCTGCCCCTTATGACGCAGCGCAACGGTTCGCGTTTCGGCACCAACTTCACCATTTCCATTGAAGCCCGCGACGGCGTTACCACGGGCATTTCCGCAGCGGACCGCGCCACCACCATTCTGGCGGCCGTTGCCGACGATGTGCGCCCCGACGACCTTGTGACGCCGGGGC
>NZ_JBAIYW010000410.1:0-1469 GCF_036763055.1 Desulfovibrio sp. 1214_IL3152
GGCCGAAGATCGGGACAGCGCCCGCGCCTTTTTCGCCCAGGCCCTGCCCTTGCAGCCGGATGCGGATGCCCAGGCCCTGGCAGCCTTTTACCTGGGGTATACCGAGACCCTTGAAGGGCGTTGGGCAGAATCCATACCGGCTTTGGCCGAAGCAGTGAGGCTGTGTCCTGAGATGAAGGAATACGGCAACCTGCTTGGCGTGGCACGCTTTAAAACCGGCGATTACGAGGCAGCGGCGGCCGCCTTTGCCGCTGTATTGCGCGTGGATAAAGGCTCGGCCATGGATCTTGCCAATCTGGGTCTGTGCGAAAAGTTTATGGGCAAACATGAAGAAGCCCGCCGGCATCTGGCGGCAGCTCTGGAGCTGGATCCCGGCCTTGATTTTGCCCGCCGGCATCTGGAGCAGCTTGGTACGCAGGGATAGAGCAGTTAGCGAATGAAATGAGTTAACTGCTCCGCAAGGATTTTCTTGAAAATCCTTGCCACGAAATGCGAGAAGGCAGGCTTTTGCCTGCCGTAAGCGAGCATTTCAAGTGTTAAATGCTCTAGACGCTGCCTTTCAGCAGCCGCGTGGGCAAAAACCGCAAAGCCCGGCCTTTTGCAATGGACGTGTGCATAACGGCTACACGTACGTGGCAAAAGGCCGGGCTTCTCTGTTTCTGTGAGTGTGTCTTGTTCTTGCGGCGCTCACGCCAGCGCGGTCGCGCAACGGGTGCGCTTTAAAGGCCATAAACCCCCAATAAATCACGCGTAAATACCACACATCGGGCCTGTGTTCCGGGCGGGGGCAGGGCTTTGTCGCCCGGCTCCACACTGATGCGCACCGGAGTATACAGTGCCGCAGATGCCCCGTTTTTCTGATTCTGGCCGCTTTGAACGCCCTTGCCGCCCTGTTTTTCCTGTCCGCCGCCGGAAAATGCCTGTGGCGCAAACACCTCCACCACCGTCCCACGCAGGGTCTGACCATCTTCCAGTTCAATGCGGCAGGGTTGGCCCGGCAGGATAGCCTCGGCCCTATCTTGCGCAAAATAGGCCAGCAGCCAGTAATTTTCCGATACGGACGCCCCTTCCGGCAAAAGCAGCACAAGGGCTTCGCCGCTTCGCGCCATCTGCCCCGCAACGCCGGTAATGCGCAGCACGCGCCCGTCAACAGGCGCATACAGGCTGGCGTCCACCGGCGAAATCTCCTGCCCCTTGCGGGCGTTGCCCGAAGGCAACGGCGCATAGCGTTGTTGCGAGGCCATCTGCTTGTAGCGCAGCATTTCCTGTCGGATGCGGCCCAGCTCCTGCTCCAGGGCAGCGCGCATGCGGCTGGTCTCTTCGTATGCGGTCTTGGACATCTCCATCTGCCCGCGCGCCTGCGATTCAGCCTTTACGGCTGCGGCATATCTGCTTTTTCCCACGGCCCGTTCGCCGCCCTGCGCGTCAAGGGAGCGCAAATCCAGTTGCAACCGTACGTGCAGGGCCAC
>NZ_JBAIYW010000480.1:0-1459 GCF_036763055.1 Desulfovibrio sp. 1214_IL3152
GGCTTCGGCATCGTCCGCGACCTGGGCGGGGTGGCCGTCCACTTCGATGAGCAGAATGGCCCCGGCCTCGCGCGGCAGACCGGCCTTGGTGAAGTCGTCCACGCGCACGATGGTGTTGTTGTCCAGAAGTTCCAGCGTACAGGGCACGACGTGAGCGGCAATAATGCCCGCCACGGCTTCGGCGGCATCCTGCACGTTTTCAAACACGGCCATGAGCGCCTTGGAAGCCTTCGGCGGAGGTACAAGCTTGAGAATGGCCTGGGAGATAATGCCCAGCGTGCCTTCGGACTGCACCATCATACCGGCCAGATTGTACCCGGTAACGCACTTGACAGTGCGCGAGCCGGACTTGACCATCTCGCCGGTGGCGTCAAAAAACTCGATACCCATGAGGTAATCTTTGGTAACGCCGTACTTGAGGCCGCGCAGGCCGCCGGCGTTTTCAGCAATGTTGCCGCCGATGGTCGACACAGCCTGCGAACCCGGGTCCGGAGGATAGAACAGATTTTTCTTCGCCACTTCGGCGGCGAACTGGGCAGTGATGACGCCCGGCTCCACCACGGCGTAAAGGTCGTCGGAATTGATCTCGAGAATGCGGTTAAGCCCGGTGGTCAGGATAACCACAGAGTCGGAGCTGTCGGGAATGGTGCCGCCGGAAAGGTTGGTTCCCGCGCCGCGCACGGTCATGGGCAGACCGTTGTCATACAGCTTCTTGACACATGCACCCAACTGCTCGGCAGAGGTGGGGCGCAGCACAAGAGCAGGAACCACGGGGGTCAGCACTGCCGAGTCATACGAGTAGCTCTGCCGGTCAGCTTCGGAGCTGAACACGTTTTCCTTGCCGATGAGGTCTTCAAAATCCCTGATCAACGCCTGGCTTGCCATGTGGCCTCCTTAAGAACATCTGTAATGGTGGAGGGCGCAGCCCGCGCGCCCCACGCGCCAGCCCGGACATGCCGGGCACATGTGCGGCCGGTCACCCGGCCGGTCAGCTTTTCTACAAGAATAAAGTCATATATCTGCGATTGCCAGCCTTGCATAGGGGATAAGCCCAAAAACTTTGGTATCACTATCAGACCTCGACGCTGCCCTTTGCATTTTCCCCAAAACAAGTTCGCGAAAAATCAGCACCAACTGAAAATAAAAACTCTTGGGCAGAAAAAAGAAAGAGAAAAATTTCACTTCTCCGAGGCGCGGCGGGCCTGGAACATATTAGCCTTGAAATGGATATTCCCAAAGGTAAGGACGCGCCCACTTCAACGCTTAACTGCGCGGATAAACTGGGCCTGCTCCGGCAGCGTCCTGAGGCAGTGTCAAAGCAAAATTACGCTGATGAGGCTTCCGGTTGTGGCGTGGCCCAAGGCGCGTCAGCCAAGGCAGGCCCATGAGGCAGACCCGCAAGGCAGCAAAAAAATGACCATCCCGCAACGCGGGGCAGACGGAACGCCCCGCTGACGCC
>NZ_JBAIYW010000522.1:0-1458 GCF_036763055.1 Desulfovibrio sp. 1214_IL3152
TCAGCTTGCTCTGGCGCTCAAGGATGGCCCGGCCCTGCTGGTGGGCGCGCCCGTACCCAGCGTTTACGCTTCCGGCCTGCTTTCCAATGCCGCCGTTCTGGTGGACAAGGGAAGCTGGCAGGTGATCTCGCGCAAGGTCTATCAGGGCGGCGCGCAGGGGATGGGGGCAGAAACAGACGACAGCCGGTATTTTGACAGGGGCATCTCCTGCGGCATACTCACCATCGGCGGCTGGCGCATGGGGGTGGTGCTGTGCGAAGACGCGCGCAGCGAGGAAGAGGCTTTCTGGAAAATACGCTATGCCAGCGGACACAATCCGCTTATGGAACTGGTGCAGCGCGGGGTTGACGCCCTCATTCACATGACCGCCGCGCCTTTCAGTGAAGGGGCGCAGGCCGCGGGCGAGCACATGCTTTCGCATGTGGCGGCCCGGCATCATGTGCATCTTTTTTCCGTCAATCTTGTGGGCGGCAATGACAGCCGTGTGTACAGCGGCCAGAGTCTCGCCTTTGACCCCACAGGTCAGTTGCTGGCGCGGGGCAAGGCTTTTGACGAGGATGTTCTGGTGGTGGAAACCGCCGGGAGCGCACCGAACGGCGCTTCCGGGGCTGCGGGCGGCAAGGCCCCCGAACCGCTGTGCGCCTGCGCGGAAGAAAGTCTCTGGCACGCCCTTACCCTCGGCACGCGCGACTTTGTGCGCAAATGCGGCGCGGAAAAAGTGATTGTGGGCCTTTCGGGCGGTATGGATTCTTCACTGGTATGCTGCCTGGCCGTGGAGGCGCTTGGGGCGGAAAACGTCACCGGTGTGCTCATGCCGTCGCCTTACAGCAGTAAAGGTTCTGTCAGCGATGCCCACCAGCTGGCGCAAAATCTGGGTGTACGCACCGTGACCCTGCCCATAGAATCTGTCATGAAGGTCTTTGAACAGGCTCTTGCTCCGGGGCTGGAACTCTTTGAGTCCCGCCCGGGCGACACCACGTTTGAGAATCTTCAGGCGCGCATCCGCGGCGTGTTTCTCTCCTCCCTGGCAAACAGGGCAGGCGCGCTCGTGCTCAACACGGGCAATAAAAGTGAAGCCGCCATGGGCTACAGCACCCTGTACGGCGACACTGTGGGCGCGCTTGCGGTTATTGGCGACCTGACCAAAACGCAAACCTATGCCGTGGCCCGGTGGTATAATGACTACCGGCAGGCAGAGATCATTCCGCAGCAGGTTTTTGACAAGGCTCCGTCCGCCGAACTGCGCCCCGGGCAAAAAGACGAAGACAGTCTGCCGCCCTACGGGCAGCTTGACCCCATGCTTGAAGAACTGCTGCAGCCCGGCGCTTCTTCCGCAGCGGCCAACATTTCGCCCTTGCGGCTTGAGGTGCGCAACAAACTTTTTGCGGCGGAGTTCAAGCGCAGGCAGGAGCCGCTGGCGCTTTTTGTCAGTCACGTGACTTTTCGCCCGGGCTAGCA
>NZ_JBAIYW010000479.1:0-1454 GCF_036763055.1 Desulfovibrio sp. 1214_IL3152
GGCCATGTCGGCTCTCCCGCTCCCGCCGTGCTGCGCCTGCTCGAAGGCGTTCCGGTGGTGCCTTTCGACGGTGTGGGCGAAACAGTGACGCCGACGGCCGTATCTCTGCTCAAGGCTCTTGGAGCCGAGTTTGGCAAATGGCCCGCCATGACCGTCACGAAGAGCGTCATCAGCTACGGGAGCAAGGTCTTTCAGAACGCTACCAACGGGGCTGTTTGGGTTCTGGGCGCATAATACCGCGCGGCCGGCTTCCTGCTCCACGTAATATCCATTCTCATGGCGGCCGCGGCCGGCGTAATGCCAGGGCCGCGGAGCCATCCACCCCGGCTTCGGCCATGTAAACCCGTCAACGGAACATAATGGCGCAGCGCGATGACCCAGCACCATGTCACAGGAAAACCCCGCCTTCGGGTCGGCATATACGGGGGCAGCTTCAACCCGGTACACTTGGGGCACGTCCGCGCCGTCGAGCTGTTCGTCGAGCGGTTGCAGCTGGATTGCGCCCTGGTCATCCCGTCTTCATTCCCGTTTTACAAGAATACGCGCCCGACCCCGTTTATGCACCGGTACGCCATGTGCCTGCTGGCCTTTCAGAAGACTCTCAAGGTCATCGTGTCAGACCTGGAAAGGAACCATCCGCGGGGCATGCATACTTGTGACGTGATCCGCGAGATCCGCTCGCACTATGATACGGCTGCCCTGTATTTGCTGGTGGGTGTTGACGTGTTCCGGAAAATGCCGGGTTGGGAAGACGTCAACTCCATTCTTCGCGAGACGGAAATCGTGGTGTTGCGGCGGGAAACCGAGGAGGAAGTACCGCCTTTCCCTTTCCCCGGGGCCAGGGTGACGGTGCTGGACGATCCCGCGCTGCCGCTGTCCGCGTCCGAGATACGGAGTGACATCGAGGCGGGTTGTTCTGTCCAGGGCAAAGTGCCGGAGGAAGTCGCGGAGTATATGGAGACCTTTCGGCTCTATGGGATCCGGGGCAGAGAGTAAAAAAGCCCGGACGTTTTGGCAAATGGCTTGCTTTCTATGGCGCTCCTTTATATGTCAGTGAGGTAGCCTTGCAGGATCAGCAAGGTTCACAACATACAATGGAGGAATTATGACAAAAGCGGAGCTCGTAAAACAGCTGAAGGAAGAAGCCGGGCTTGATACTCTGGCTCAGGCGGAAAAGGCTTACATCACTCTTTTTTCAAAGCTCGCGGAGGCGCTGAAGAATGGAGAGAGTATAGCAATCTCCGGTTTCGGCAGCTTCAAGACGGTAAAGCGGGCCGCCCGTAAAGGCCGCAACCCCCGCACCGGCCAGGAAATTCATATTGCAGCACAATGTTGTCCGGTTAAGCACCCATAGCTAACAGGCTATAACTATAGGTGTTTATAGTTTTTCGTCTTCGCGGATTCAGAAGTTCTTCCAGAGAATCCTTGCCGAACAGATTCAAGCAAATGAGCTC
>NZ_JBAIYW010000255.1:0-1449 GCF_036763055.1 Desulfovibrio sp. 1214_IL3152
TGAGCAGTGCCATGGCCGCCCGCATGGCGGATTTGGGGCCAAGGCCCGGCAGGCGCGCAAGCTGCTCCACCAGGGCCTTGAGCGGTTCGGGAATGCGTTTGTTCATGAAACTAGAAGAGGCCGGGCAGCTTGATTCCGCCGGAAATGTTGCTCATTTCGCGGTCCATGGTTTCACGGGCGATGCGGCCCGCCTCATTGACGGCAGCCAGGATGAGGTCCTGCAGCATTTCCACGTCGCCGCCTTCCAGCGCCTTGGGATCAATGGTGAGCTTGCGCAGTTCCTGCTTGCCGGAAACTTCGGCCTTGACCATGCCGCCGCCGCTGGCAGCCTCGTAGCTGTGTTCGCCCATTTCCTGCTGGAGCTTGGCGATCTTGTTCTGCATGACCTGAGCCTGGCGCAGGATGTCATTCATGTTGCGCATATGTTTCTCCTTGAATCTTCAAATTGTTGCATCAGGATGAAAGACTTTTGTCTTCCGTTGCCGGGCCGTTGCGCGGGCGTTCTTGTCCGGCGTTTTGTCGCCTCGCACGATCCGCGTTCAGGGGTGGGCGGTTCCTGAACCAAGAACCTGTTTTGCGAAGTGTTCAAAGGAATCCCCTGTCCTTGACTCCGCCCCTTCCAGCAAATCAAAAAAACAGTTGGGAATTTCTTTGAGCCTGAGATTTTTCTGTATGCACGGCGCGCACCCTTTGTCGTGCCTGGTCGGGTGCAACGGGCAGTCCAGATTGTTACAGGAACAGAATTCGCTTAGAGCAATTTCACTTTGAAATTGCTCTGGCGGCTGCGTGAGCAGTCGCCCGCCGCAAAGATGCAAGCGCAATTTACTTGCGCGGTTAAGCATTGAAGCGAGCGTGTCTTAAACTTTGAGAATGTACATTCTCAAAGTTAATCTGCTCTAAGGCAGTCACGGCTGCCCTCCCAAAGGCATGTGCCGCATGACGCGGCGGCGAAATATCCCTGAAAACGGCCTTTCCCGCAAGTGTTTTCAGCCGTGCCGGAGTTTCCGGCCATGCCGCGCGTGGCCAAGGCCGGGACCACGCCCAGCCGGTAGCCCGTTTCCGGGCAGGCCGCTACTCTATGGGGCGGCAGCCTTTGAGCGAGGCTTTCAGCACCTCAAAGCACGGCTGCAATTCTTCCTTGCGGCTGAATTCGGCAATAAGATCCGCCTCAGGCCGATGGGGTCTGGGGGCGATGATTTCCACCTGCGTTTCCGGCGCACCGTAGGCGGCCAGTGCGGCATACAGGGCATTGGCCTGTTTTTCAAGCTGGTGGAGCTGTGTTTCTGTTCTGGGCTGTAAACGCAACGTGGCGCCCTGCCAGTCCACACCTATGCCGCGCAGTACGTACGGAGCCGGAACGGAGCGCGAAGCCGCCTGTTCCGCCACGCAGAAATCATAAAAATCCTGCCAGTTGGGGCTGCGGCCGCTGGCGACGCCCGCTGCTGCCTC
>NZ_JBAIYW010000506.1:0-1443 GCF_036763055.1 Desulfovibrio sp. 1214_IL3152
CTGGGCGCGGGCCGTCTGGCGACTGGACGGGGCATCTGTAGCCGCAGGCACGGCAGCAGGGCCTGCTTGCCGCACTGAAAGCTGCTCACTGCTGGCAGAATTTTGCGGGCCAGTAATCCACGAATCGCCGTAGGCGCTTGAGCCAACAGCATATGTGGTTTGCGGCTTGTCAGACGAAAGGCTGACGCGCGGAAAAACGCCCGACAACGACGACAATCCGGCAAATGTGCCAAGGCCGCTGACCGCGCTGGCAGCGCTGAACTGGCAGGCCAGCAGGTCTGTCACAAAGCCCACCGGAGAATCAATATAGGAAACAGCAGTGCGCACAACAGCCCCGGCCCCGTCATACACGTCGAGAATGGCGCGCAGTTCCGTGAGTACTGCGCCCTGCACATAGGCAGCGGCCTCTTGCAGGGGGGCCAGCGTTTCAGCCAGAGCTGCGCTGGCTTCATTCATGGCGGACGTAAGGCCAGAAAGCATACTGCCCTGCGCCTTGTCGGCAAGGCCGCGCATACTCTTGGCGTCAAAGAAGGGATTATCAAGCGAGGCTTCAATAAATTCAAAGTCAACAGCGGCGTAGTCGCGCGTTTCAGCATCATGCTCGATATTCCAGTGTTTGACGCACACTTGCAGGGTGCCGAACAGCGGATGCACCAGCTCACCCTTGCCGGATTCTTCAAACGCCCTGACAAGGGCGCTGACTTCGGACAGGTAATTGCGGCCCCAAAAGATCGCCCTGACGGGCGTAAGCCGGGCCTTGCGGCCCAAATCTTCCACCTCCGCGCCGGGGCGGTACGGGTATTCATGCACGGCGAGGGATTTTTCGCCCTTGTCGCTGATGCCCGCGACCTGAAACTTGACGCCACGGAACGAGGCGTCAAGCATGGTGGCCCAGGGGGAAGCGACTTCATTCAGGGTGTTCAGCAGGGACATGGGGGCTACCTCCGGGTATCGTCGCGCACAAGCCGCCGCGTAACGGCCTCGGCTATGCGGTCGCCGTCAATATCCAGCTTGTTTTCTATAGTCACAGAGATGGGCTGCTGCGCCGCCTGCTGCTGGACGTATTGCAGGGCTTCAAGATAATCGTCGGGCATGGCTTCGTCGCGGCTTTGTGCGGGGCCGTTATCTCCCCAAAGTGCTTGCCCTATTTTTTCGCCCACTTCTGCGCCGCCCAAGGCACCGGCTACTGCCCCGGCAAGAGCACCAACAAGCGTTCCAAAGCCCGGCACGGCAGACCCCAGAAGCGCGCCCGTGGCTGCGCCGGAAAAACCACCTGCCAGACCGCCAACCGTACCGGAATGCGCTATATTTTTTTGCTCACGGCTGAGGCTGGCATCCGATTCCGTGGCAATGGCATCAACTACTGACAAGCCAACGCCAATGGCACCGGCAGCCTTGCCCGCCCCCTTGGCGATACGCAGCCATTTTGCCCCTCGGCCTGCG
>NZ_JBAIYW010000100.1:0-1441 GCF_036763055.1 Desulfovibrio sp. 1214_IL3152
CCTGACCGTGGTCTTCCCACGAGTTGCCCAGGGTCACGCTGCCGTCATCGTTCAGTTCCACCCAGGCTTCGGAAGTGTCCGGCCCGTCCAGGCCAGCGCCGTACACGCCAAGGGCCACGCCCACGCCGCGCTTGATTTCGGCGGTGGAGCGCTCTTTCACGCGCTTTTTGGATTCTTCGTAGTACGGACGCATTTTATCAAACATTTCCGGCAGACTCATAACTTCAGGAATCTGCCCCGAGGGGTTGGTATCGCCTTCTTTATAGCAGTTGAGAGCGCGCAGCTCAAAGGGATCCATGCCGAGCTTTTCGGCCAGTTCGTCCATGAGCACTTCAGAGGGGAATTCCGACTCGGGCGCACCGTAACCACGGAAGGCCGCGCCCCAGCAATGGTTGGTGGCAACTGTGCGGCCCTTGCCACGGATATTGGCGATGCCGTAACCGGCGCCGATATACTGTGCGCCGCGCAGGGTCAGAAGGTCGCCGAATTCGGAATAGGGGCCGTGGTCCACGGTCCAGTCCGTTTCCATGGCAAGGATCTTGCCCTGCCTGTCGGCCGCGTAGCGCATGGTTGTCCAGAAGGGCGAACGCTTGCCGGTGTAGTTCTGCTGCTGCTCATAGTTATAGCGCAGGTGGCAGGGGCGGCCTGTAGCCATGACGGCCACGCCCACAAGGGCCTCCATCGTCGGGCTGAACTTGTAGCCGAACGTGCCGCCCGTGGTGTTCTGCACCAGCACAAGATCCTTGGGGAATTCCAGGCCAAGGCCGGGGGCGATCATGAGGGCGTGCAGATGGATGGCAACGGACTTGGAGTGGATGACCACCTGTCCCTGCTCGTTGATATAGCCGTAGCCCACGTCAGGTTCGATGGGCAGGTGGGGCTGGCGCTGGGTATAGTAGCTGCCTTCAACGACCACGTTGCCCGAATCGCTGAAGAAGGGAGCCGTATCCGCGCCCTTTTCTTCAAGCTGGTCATAGTAGACGTTGGGCGTGCCGGGGTGAATCTCGATGGCGTCCGGGGCCATGGCTTCGGGAGCGCTCATGTATTCGGGCAAAAGCTCAAGGTCAAACTTGACCTTTTCAGCGGCAGCGCGGGCATTGGCCTCGGAGTCGGCGCAAACGATGGCAAGGGCGTCGCCATACTGGAATATCTTTTCATCATTAAGAATGGGCCGTTCCCAGCCGTCGCCCTTGTTGGTGGGGAAGGTGATAAGGCCCGTAATGCGGTTTTTGCCCTTCACGTCCTTGTGGGTCAGCACCTTGAAGACACCGGGCATTTTTTCGGCTTCGGACGTGTCGATGCCCTTGATAAGGGCATGCGATACCTTGGCCTGGGCCAGAGCCAGATGCAGGGTATTTTCAGGCATGCGCACGGCGGCGTCCGCGCCGAACTCGGCAAGGCCGGTCACCTTGGCTACGGCGCTGGGACGCGGAATGCTGCT
>NZ_JBAIYW010000439.1:0-1437 GCF_036763055.1 Desulfovibrio sp. 1214_IL3152
TGCCCACCTGAAGCATGTGGACCTTGCCCGTGACGCCGCGGTGACCGCCTGGGCGGATCTGCGCGTCATCACCTCAGATGATCAGTGCCCCCGCTGCGGCGGGCGCATGGAGCTGACCAAGGGCATTGAGGTGGGGCATATTTTCATGCTCGGCCTCAAGTACAGCGAAGCCATGCACGCTGTTTTCCTGGACGAGAACGGCAAGGAGCAGACCATGATCATGGGCTGCTACGGCATCGGCGTTTCCCGTGTGGCCGCGGCTGCCATTGAGCAGAATCACGACGAAAACGGCATTGTTTTCCCGCCGCCGGTGGCTCCGTTCGAATGCGTGCTGCTCAATCTTGACCCCCGCAGCGAAGAGGTCAACGCCAAGGTTGAAGAAATCTACGCCCTGCTGCAGGGCATGGGCGTCGAAGTGCTGCTGGACGACCGCGAAGAGCGCCCCGGCGTCAAATTCAAGGACGCCGACCTGCTGGGCATTCCCATGCAGCTTGTGGTCGGCGGCAAGGGCCTTGGCCGTGGTATTGTGGAGTGCAAGGACCGCCGCACGGGCGAAAAGGGCGAACTTTCCGCCGCCAGTCTGGAGCAGGATTTTGCCGCATGGGCTGAAAAGGTGCGGCAGGGCTGGGCCAGCCGCTAGACAGTGTCGTCACGAGCGCCTTTCCCGGTATCTCTGCGTCGAACTTCGCCTTTTATTCCGGTCGAGCACCATAAGAGTACACTCCCTGCATAAAAGGCTCGTTCTCCTTGATATACCAAGGAAATTCATCTCGTGACGACACTGCCTAGAGCCTGCTTTTGAAATAAGCGCCGCCCGCAGAAATAATTTTTTGCGGGCGGCGCTTCATTGGTATAGTTTTCGGTTGCTGTTGCGGGTGCCGCGTCAGGCCGGGCTGCCACCGGGCGGGTGTCGGGTGGGGAGATGCCCGGGGGAACTTGCCCCGGTATTTCTTGGGGCCGCCGTCTTCCCTCCACAGCGTCAAAAAGATATGCTGACAAAACATCATGCAGGAAGCCATACTGACAGTCCGTGAGCTCACGGAACAATTGCGCAAAAGCCTTGAAGGGCGTTTTCCCTTTGTATGGGTACGGGGTGAGGTGACCAATTTCTCACGGCCCGGCTCCGGGCATGTCTATTTCAGTCTCAAGGATCAGGATGCGCAGTTGCAATGCGTCTGGTTCCGGCACATGCAGCGGCAGGCCGAGCAGGGTTTTGATCCGCTGACGGGGGAAGTTTTTGACGAACCCCGTGCTTCGCCCCTTGAACTTTTGCGCAATGGGCTGGACGTGCTCTGCGCCGGGCGCATCAGCGTGTATGCGCCGCGCGGGCAGTATCAGCTTGCTGTGGAACTGGTGCAGCCCGCAGGTGTGGGGCTGCTGGCGCAGGCATTTGAAGCAGGCAAGCGCAAGCTGGCCGCGCTGGGCTGGGGCTACGTG
>NZ_JBAIYW010000348.1:0-1431 GCF_036763055.1 Desulfovibrio sp. 1214_IL3152
GGCTGCGCCTGACCGTCATGGCCGCACACACCCGCAATGACCTGGACCACGCCGCGTCCAGCCTGCGCAGGGCGCTTGCAAGCGTTTGAAATTCCATGTTTCCGCTCCAGAACGGAACTAGAGCAATTTCACTTTGAAATTGCTCTGGCGGCTGCGTGAGCAGACGTTCGCTACGGAGGCGTAAGCGCAGTTTATCTGCGCGGTTAAACGCCGAAGTGAGCGTGCCTCAAACTTTGAGAATATATATTCTCAAAGTTAATCTGCTCTAACCGTCGCAGGCGCCCGTGCCCAGGGCTGCCATTGCCTGAAAATCAGGCTTGCAGCGTGTTCGCGCAAACAACACGGTTTCTGCCGGTTTTTTTGGCCTGATACAGGCAGGCGTCCGCCTCTTTCACCGTTATTTCAAAAACAGTCCTGCAGTCCGAGGGAAGCCTGCTGAGGTCGATGCAGCTCACCCCCAGGCTTGCCGTAATGGCAATATCGTGTCCTTCATACGTAACATGGCCGTCGCAAATCTGCCGCCGCAGACGCTCCGCAACGCCGTAGCCCGGCTGAAGGCCCATGCCGGGCAAAAGCAGAATAAATTCCTCTCCACCATACCGGCAGCACAGGTCATCTTCTCGCAACTGAGAAAGAAAAAGCTGGGCCATGTGGCGCAGCACCGCATCGCCACAGGTATGCCCCCATGTGTCGTTGATCTTTTTAAAGTAGTCGATGTCGGTCATGATGATGACGGCCTGCCCCTGGTAGGCTTCATCTTTAAGCACATCCAAAGCCTGGCTGAGAAAGGCGCGGCGGTTCAGCAGGCCCGTAAGGGAATCGCGGCAGGACATTTCCTTGTATCTGGTGGAAAGACGGGTGAGCTTGGACACGCTTTTATCCAGTTCCTCAACCATTGTGTTAAAGGCGGTGGAAAAATCGCCCAGGAAGTTGGCGCGATGTCTGTACTCCCCTTTGGCGATGCAACGGGCCTGCCACGTCAGATGCCGCAGGTTGGCCTGCAGCGCCTTGAGTGAACCGATAACATAGCCTCTTTCATTACAGTTGTAAGTCAGCTCTCCCTTGCCCAGGGCCTCGGTCATGCGGCGTATGCCCCAGAGCAGTTCGCAAAGCTGCTGCATGCCGCCGGCGTGGCGAATATTTTCAGGAATTTCATCGCTTTCAATGGCTTTACGGCTCAAAACCGCATGCACATAATTTATCACATCCTCTACCTGCGACTTTCCATCGCGGGCAACAAAAAGCCTGTCTCCGTTTTCTGCCATACTACACCACCTTGCGAAGCTGCCTTAGTGTATTTCGCACAGAGCATGACAAAACATGCCGCATGCCGCGTTCCATATCCGGCACAATGAGCGGCAACCCCCAAAAGCCAGGGCCACAGCATGCCGCCGCGAACCGCAATCCCCGGCAGCGCCCTGTCACGGGGCG
>NZ_JBAIYW010000461.1:0-1428 GCF_036763055.1 Desulfovibrio sp. 1214_IL3152
GGAAAATCCGGCCGGTTGCCATTGATACGCTCCACAGGCGTTAGCCGCAGGTTTTGCGCAAGCCCGCAGACCCGGCAACGGCTGGTGTGGAGACGGCAGCGTTCCTCATTGTGACGGTCCGGCTCCGGAGGCCGCGGCCTGGCCAGCATTTCTGTTGGCGGCATGAATGGCGGTTCCGATTTCACGGGCCAGTGTTTCTGTAAACAGGGTAGGAGCACCGGCGTCCATGCGGATCTGCCCCGGCAACAGCACGGCTATGCGCATCTGGCTGTTGGAAAGTGCGTTGCGGCTGGAAATGTTCTTGAGCTTGGCCTTGCTTGGCCTTTGGGCGCTGGGAACGCGGCGCTGCACCAGCAGCACGTCGGCCATGACCGCGGCAGCGCCGCTGCCTTTGAGCGCAGAGGGCGTGTCGTAGCCTGCATCAACCATCTGCCGCAGGTGGGCCGGTTCCGTGTTTCCTGCCGACAGCACCGTAAGCTGCACGATGTACCCGGCTTCGCTGGGGTTGCCCACAATGGTGAACCCGCTGCGCTGCAGCCAGGATTCAGTCTGCGCGCGCAGACCGAAAACGCGGTTGGTATTGTCGCGCACGCTTACATAGACAGTGTCCGCAATGGCATCATCGTCCTGTGGCTCCTGCAGCTTGCCCGAGCGCAGCACTTCCAGCTTGTCCGGGTCAGCGGCCTGACGCACGCAGGCCGCAAGCGGCACAAGGCTCAGGCAAAGCAGCAGCGCAATAAAACGCAGTCCTTTCAACGTCATAAGAAAACCTCGATCCTTGCCGCCAGGGGCGCGGCCGGTATGGGATGCGAAAGCGCGGGGCTTTCGCTGTGGCTGTTTTTCCGGTCATTGCATTTTTCGGGCCGGTAAACACATCCGTAAAAAGTTTCTGTGCGGCAGGGCCGTGGGTCCGCAAGGGCGACCCGTCGCAAATCCTTGGTGTTCAGTATGTTTTGTGCGAAATTTCATATGCTTGCGGCAGAGATGCTTCGCTGCTTTTTGCAGGTTGCGGGCAACCTTTCAGGATATTCGGAATACGGCAACAAAATCTTACCCGGCTCAAACGCGCTGGTTTGGCTGGCGTGCAGCATGAGGAATCCGGGGGGATGGTCATTTTTCCGTCGGCAGGCATTGCCAACGGAAGGGCTTTGAGCCGCTGTCCGGCAAAAGCAATGCCCGTTGCGCTGTCCTGACAGGCCGTGGGCCTTGTCAGGGCTTTATGGCCTTGACAATTTCGCTGCTCAGTTTGTCCTCCAGGGCGGGAAGAATATCGTCGCGGCCCATGTTGGCGCCTTCAGCACTGACGCTTACCGCGTACATTTCCTGGGGTTGTTTGCCGTTGCGTCCAGCGCCCACACGGGCGCGCATGCCCCAGATATTGCTTGTGCCGCCGTCAAGCATGCTGACGCCAAGGCCCAGCAGCAGGCC
>NZ_JBAIYW010000587.1:0-1428 GCF_036763055.1 Desulfovibrio sp. 1214_IL3152
TTGCACTTCGCCAAGCACCGGATTGGCCGCAAAGGAGCCGTCCTCCAAGGCCACATCGATGCGGGTCATGTCCTGATAGACCACGCGCCCCGCACCGATGTTAAGATGCCCCACTTCCGAATTGCCCATATAGCCTTTGGGCAGTCCCACCTCACGCCCGGACGCCGCAAGGCGGCTCTGGGGGCAGCGGGCCATGAGGGCGTCCATATTGGGGGTGCGGGCCACAAACGGGGCATTGCCGGGGCCGGGAGGGGCGATGCCCCATCCGTCCAGTATCAGCAGCAGTGTAGGCGTCATAATAATTATTCTCCGCTGTTCTGCCCAGCGGCCGTGCCTTTCCCGGAACCGTGGCCCCACAGGGCTTCAAGGGCGTAGAGCTCGCGCACCGGCTCCTGAAAGATGTTGACGATAACATCGTTCATATCCACAAGAATCCACTGCCCGGCGGCATACCCTTCTGTACGCAGAAATTCGTAGTTGTGTTCGCGGCATAGCTGACCTACGCCGTCGGCAAGGCTCTGGGCGTGACGCACCGAGTTGGCGCCGGCCACAATAAGGGCATCGGCAAAGCCGCCTTCACCTTCAAGGTCAAGGCAGACCACGCGCAGCGCCTTGTGCTCTTCAAGCCATTGGGCCACATCCGCCGCCTTACGGCTTGCGGGAACATCTGAAAACTGTATGGGGGCGCGGCCCCCGGCGGGTGTATTGGGATGATTATTTTCCATAGCCAGCACATATCGTAAAGCCGGGCCAAGGGCAATGGGCATGCCCTGCCGACGGCATGCCCGCACGGAAATCCTGCAGAAGACCGGCGGAACGTCGACGCAAAAAACAACGTCACGCCGTGCGTAAATTCCGCTCTTTTCCGGGCCGTCCCAGGCCGATCAAAAGAAGCGCGCCCGACGACGCAACACAGCGGCAGCGCTCCAAATCCGCTCTGCCGGCAGTTGGAAACCCCGCCACGGAAGCCCCTCCAGAAGCGGCACTCGGCCCTGTTTTTGTTGACCAGTTGCGTACATTCCGGCATACCGGAAAAGGTTTGCATACGGCAACGCCGTTTTTATTTTTGCATTGACGGCCCAAGGCCGCCGCCAAAAGCCAGCTAAAGGAGAGGGCCGTGCTTTTCGACATCAAACAGGAAACCCTGCCCCGCGAGGATATGGAAGCATTGCAGTTGCGCCGTCTGCGCGACCTGTGCAGCCGCGTATACGCCAACGTGCCCTTTTACCGCAAACGCTTTGACGAAGCGGGCGTAACCCCCGCCGACATCAAATCCCTGGCCGACCTGAAGCTTCTGCCGTTCACCGAAAAGCAGGACCTGCGCGACTATTATCCTTTCGGCCTTTTCGCCGTGCCGCGCGACCACATCGTGCGCCTTCACGCCTCCAGCGGCACCACAGGCAAGGCCGTGGTGGTGGGCTACACCGA
>NZ_JBAIYW010000597.1:0-1425 GCF_036763055.1 Desulfovibrio sp. 1214_IL3152
GCGTACGGCTTTGCGGTTGCCGCGTGGCGGCAGGCGGGCAGGCGTGCGCCGCGAAGGATTACACGCAGTGTTGCTGCGTGGTACAGCGTCGTAATGGCGTGGTAAGAACTTTGAGAAGGGAATTCTCAAAGATGCCTTGTTTCAAGAATAGGGGAGTGCCGGATTTTTTGCTACCGTGCAGAGGAGAAAATATCCTGGGCATGCGGGTGCAGGAAAAAAAGGCATGCAATGTGCCGCGGCAGCGCGGGGTCGGGAGACAATGTGGCTCGGACAGCGGATTTATCTGCTGCCTGCCGTGGCGTATGCCAGGCGGAACGCACGCCTGCCGGAGTGTCGCAAACCAGAGCGTTCATGCGGCGCTGCGGGCAGAGAATCTTACCCGCAGCGCCGGTTAACGTCAGGAAAGTTTCATGGTCTTGAGCAGAGCGTCCAGAGTTTGGGAAAGCTCTTTCAGGCCGGAAACGGCGAGGTTGGCGTCATGCATGCCCTGGGCCGTCTTGATGCCGATTTCGTTGATCTCGTTGACTGACCGGTTGATTTCATCGCTGGTGGCGGATTGTTCTTCGCTGGCCGTGGCGATGGCGCGCACCTGGTCGGCGGTGGTATCCACCATGCTGACGATTTCTTCCAGCGCCGTGCCGGACAGGGTCACAAAGGTGGTGGCCTCTTCGATGGACTTTGTGGAGGCGTCCACAGAGTTGACGCTCTGCCCCGCGCTGCTCTGGATGGCCGTGATGGCTCTGGCGACCTCGGTGGTGGAGGCCATTGTTTTTTCCGCCAGTTTGCGCACCTCGTCAGCCACAACGGCAAAGCCTCGTCCTGCCTCGCCTGCGCGGGCCGCCTCGATGGCGGCATTGAGGGCCAGCAGGTTGGTCTGGTCGGCAATGTCTGAAATGACACTCATGATCTGGCTGATATCGGCCGCGTTTCTGTTCAGGGTGTTCATGTCGTTTTTGAGCTGAAGCGACTGGCTCTGCACCGTCTGGATGCAGTTGACAGATTTTTTTACGATTTCAGCGCCTTGTTGTGCTTTTTCGCGTGTACCCATAGCCATGTTGGCGGCCTGTTCCGCATTGCGGGCCACCTCAAGCACGGTGGAGTTCATTTCTTCCATAGCGCTGGCGGTTTCGCCCACGCGCATGGCCTGCCTTTCCGCTCCCTGATCCGACAGCGCGATGATGTGCGCCAGTTCGTGGGATGCCGCGGACAGCTTCGTGCCTACTTCTTCCACCTCGCGGGCTACTTCCATAACCTGGCGTTGGGCCTGCAGCATCTGCGTCTGGTCTGTCATGAGCGCCAGCACGGCGTCAGAGCCGTAAGGCAGGGCCGTGTAAAACATGTCGATGGGCGCGCCGCCGGAAGGATGCGACACGGTGCTCATGTCCTCTTTGCGCCCGCTGGCAAAGCACTGATCCGCAGCGCAAC
>NZ_JBAIYW010000520.1:0-1425 GCF_036763055.1 Desulfovibrio sp. 1214_IL3152
TACATTTTCAAAGTTTAAGACACGCTCGCTTCGGCGTTTAACCGCGCAAATAAATTGCGCTTACGCCTTCGCGGCGGGCGACTGCTCACGCAGCCGCCAGAGCAATTTCAAAGTGAAATTGCTCTAAACTTTCCCTGCTCCAGCAACATGCCGGCAAAATCACGGGCGCGCTGCTCACTGTAATACACGCCGCCGGGCTGCACAAAGCCCACATGCCCGCCGTGGTCTGCGACCTCAAGGAACAGATGCGGGTTGGCCTCCGCCGCGTCCCACGGATAGCACGACGGCGCGCAAAAAGGATCGTCTGCGGCAAGCAGCAGGTATGTGGGTACAGTGATGCGGGGCAGATCGGGCAACACCGTATTTTTTTCCCAATAGTCGCTGGCCGAGGAAAAACCGAAGGTGGGCGCTGTAAAGCGGCTGTCAAATTCCGAAAATGTGCGGATATTTTCAATGCCCTCAACCGAAGGATAGTCGGGAAAACGCCCCGCGTTGTGACACACTTTTTTTCGCAGGGTTCGCAAAAAATACCACATGTACAGGCGGCAGGCCGGGCCGTCCATGACAGGGGCGGCGGCGGAAAGATCGCACGGCACGGAAACGGCCACGGCTCCCCGTATGAGGGGCGATATCCTGTTTCCGCCAAGATAGCGGCATATCTGGTTTCCCCCCATGCTGAAGCCTGCCAGCAGCAGCGGTCGGTCAAACATTTCCGCAAAGCGCACCACAGTGGCAAGGTCTTCTGTCTCCCCCATATGGTACAGACGGGCGGTGCGGCCCGGCTCCCCAGAGCAGGAGCGCATGTTCCAGGCAAGGACGTCAAAACCCAAAGACCGCAAAACAGCGCCCAGGCCAAGCACATATTTGCGGCGGCTGTTGCCTTCAAGACCGTGGGATATTATGGCGATGCCGCGCCCCTGCCCAAAATTTCCATCCGGCGCGTGGGCAGCGGGCTGCATGTCCACATCCAGAAAATCCCCGTCGGGCGTTTCAATGCGCTGCCGCCGCGTATCAGGCGCAAGGTCGGGATGCGGGCGAAAAAGCACGGGCCACATGGTGTTGGCATGGGGATTTCTCAGATGCAGGGGACAGACATAGCGCGAATGAAGTATGGGCATAATTTTCTCAACAGATGTATTTTATTGCTGAACGTCATTTGAACATCTTGGCAGACCGACCAGCCTCGTATACCTTCTGGGCATGCAAGAATTCAGTTTACATAGCTCCCGCCGAAAAAGCCTGTCAAATTCAGTAGCTGCATCCAAAAGCTCAGTTCCTGCGCCGGGGCGCGTTCCGCACGGCCTTGCCGGAACAAAAAACCGTGTGGGTGAGAATCAGGCGGATGTGCTTGTTCTGGGCGCGGGAGCTTCCGGGCTTATCTGCGCGCGCGAAGCCGCCGGAAGGGGCCTGCGCGTGACAGTGCTT
>NZ_JBAIYW010000163.1:0-1417 GCF_036763055.1 Desulfovibrio sp. 1214_IL3152
CGGTGCCGCCGCAGGCCGGGCATGGCTCCATAGTGATGGCCAGAGCTGAAGAGCCGGTGCGCTGACGTACCAGTTCCAGAAGGCCGAAGGCGCTCATGCGGCCCACATCGTGGCGCGCGCGGTCGTTCTTCATGGCGGAGCGCAAGGTTTTTTCCACTTCAATGATGTGCTTTTTGTCGCGCATTTCGATGAAGTCTATGACGACCTGCCCACCGATATCACGCAGCTTGAGGTGGCGGGCGATGGTTTCAGCGGCTTCCATATTGGTCTTGTGCGCCATTGCCTCAAAATTGCCTTTGCCCGAAATCTTGCCGGAGTTGATGTCCACAGCCATGAGGGCTTCGGTCTGATCGAAAACCAGCCTGCCGCCAGAGGGCAGCAGCACCTCGCGGGTATATATCTGGTCCAGCTGGCGGCGCAGGCTGAAGCGTTCCCACATGGAGGTCCGCACATCGCTGTGCAGGCGCACCAGATCGCTTTTGCGCGGAAAGAGCAGGTTGACGGTTTCGCGAATGCTCTGCGCCACGTCTTCGTGATCAACCCAGATTTCGCCCACGTCTTCGGTCAGGTAGTCGCGCACGGCGCGTTCCGACAGGCCCGGTTCCTGATAGATAAGTGCCGGAGCCGTTACTTCGGTGGCTTTTTTGCGAATGTCGCGCCAGACCCTTTTGAGGTACTGCAGGTCATTTTTGAGGGTCGTTTTTGTGGTTCCCGCGCTGACAGTCCGCACAATAACGCCCAGGCCCTGGCCGGGATCAATGCCGTTCATCATTTCGCGCAGGCGGCTGCGTTCCTCTTCATCATCCACCTTGCGCGAAACGCCGATCTGCTCCTGCCCGGGGGTGAGCACAAGAAAACGTCCGGCCAGCGAAAGCCAGGTGGTCAAAAACGCGCCCTTGCTGCCTGTAGGTTCTTTAACAACCTGCACAAGCACTTCCTGACCAGCCTTGAGCACCTTCTGGATAGGAGGAAACTTTTTGCCCTTGGCCGGTTCATGGTGGGTCAGCCAATACTCCGGATGAATTTCGTCTATCTGTAAAAAGCCATTTTTTCCGGCGCCGTAGCTCACGAAGGCGGCCTGAAGATTGGTGTCGATATTGTGAATGACACCCTTGTAAATATTGCCCTTGATTTTGCGCTGGTGCAGCATGTCCAGATAGTATTCCAGCAACTGGCCGTCTTCGGTCAGCGCCACTTCCACCTGCTCACCGGGCAGAACGCTGATGAACATGCGCCGCCGCGTGCCTGCCGACTCGGACTTGCTCTTGTGCTTGCCGCTTTCCGTGGGGGCGGTTTTTTTGCTGTCTGCCGTGGGGGCTGCGCCGGAGCTTTCCCTGGCGGCTGCACCGTCGGAAGCTGTGCCGTTCACGGCAGCGGCCTGTGAACCCGCAGCGGAAAGCTGCTCCTCTTCGTCTTA
>NZ_JBAIYW010000539.1:0-1410 GCF_036763055.1 Desulfovibrio sp. 1214_IL3152
AGGCGGATATGGTGCGCGCCACCTCCACGGGCGACGGCAAAAGCCAACCCGGCACAGCCTCAAGCGCCGAGGCCCCCCACCATGCCGCCAACGCAAAAAGTGGCAGACACCAGGGCAAGATCCGTGAACCTGCCAGCCTAGTCATGTCGATTTTTTCCGGCCCGCAAGGCATCCACAAAGCTGCGGTCCACAAGCGTGCCATAGTCCGGTTCCTGCGCAATGATGCCAAGCTCTTTCATGCGCGCGCCCAAGGCCGTAAGGCGCAGCATGAATGCATCATCCATATCCCAGGCCAGCTCCATATTTTCCGCAGACGCCTGGAGCAGTTTTCTGTCCACACCGAACAGCGACGCCGCAGAATCAAGCCACAGCTTCCTGTCCGCAGTCAGCGCTTCTGTAACCGCCTTGTGCGCGGCCACCATGCGCATGGCCGTGTCCGGATGTTCCCTGATAAAATCCGCGCGCATGAGCATGCCGCTGTTGATGGTTCCGATGCTGTCGCCGTAGTATGGATAGGCGAGAATGCGGCCGTAGCCCTGCATGACCGCCTGCGTGGGAAAAGGTTCGCCGGACAGAAAGGCATCCACATTTCCTTTTGCCAGAGCCGTACCCATATCAAAAAAATCAATGCGCATGAGCGTGACATCCCGATCGGGATCAATACCCTCCCGGTGCAGTACCTCGCGCAACAATATTTCGTGCATGGTTCCCGGAACATAGGCAATACGCTTTCCCCTGAGGTCGGCTGCCGTTCTGACAGGCCCGTCTTTTGCCGTCACAAGGGCCGAACACCTGTTGCCCAGCGCCGCCACCAGCCGCACAGGCTCGCCCCGTGACGCCGCCTGAATTGCCAGGGCCAGCGTGGTTCCCGTCATGTCCAGACTTTGCGCCAGCAGAGCGGCTTTCTGATCCGCCGGATTGGTAAACGGCCGCACTTGCACCTTCAGGCCGGGATTGGCGGGCAAGGCATACTCTTCATACAGAAAGGGCTGTATGGTCTGGGCGGTCTTCCAACTGCCCACACGCCAGGTTTCAGCCGCGCACGCCACGTTTTCCACGCCGCACATGGCAATGCCCGCAATGCCCAGGCCAGCCAAAACCAGACGCACACTCCGCAGGGCCGCGCCGGTTACAATGTTCTTCCATGCCGTCACGTTTTTTCCTCCTGCCAAGGCATATGTGCGTCACTGATCCAGGCCGGAACGTTGTGCCCAAGGCGCATCAAGGGCATAACCGGCCTCAAGCAGCATGCTCAGGGCATCCCGCACCGTAAACCCTTGCCATTCCTCCGTACTTTCCGTATCGGCCCGCGGCACTGCGCCGGATTCCACCACAAGCACATTGGCTCCCCAGGCCAGAGCTTCGGGCGTGGGCGGGTGCACGCAAATATCCGGCGTCTGCACGCCGCCG
>NZ_JBAIYW010000580.1:0-1409 GCF_036763055.1 Desulfovibrio sp. 1214_IL3152
GCGCTCGCCGCCCACAAGGCGGCTGGCTCCGGCGGAAGTTCCGTACACGGCGGCGGCTTCGGCGACGACCTCGGTTATTTCCGGATGGGCGTTGATATCCAAATAGTCGTAGGTGGAAAAGTTCAGATATTCCTTGCCTTCAATAAGCGTAG
This sequence comes from Desulfovibrio sp. 1214_IL3152, assembly GCF_036763055.1. Classification (NCBI taxonomy): domain Bacteria; kingdom Pseudomonadati; phylum Thermodesulfobacteriota; class Desulfovibrionia; order Desulfovibrionales; family Desulfovibrionaceae; genus Desulfovibrio; species Desulfovibrio sp. 1214_IL3152. The sequence goes on from NZ_JBAIYW010000580.1 coordinate 153, forward strand.
TGGCCTTGGCCGCGCGCTCGTGGCAAAGAAAAAGAGGATTCTCCATCCCCATCTTGGCTCCCATCTCCACAAGCCGGTCAAAGGCGAGCTTGGAACGCATGCGGCTGAAACCGCCGGCGGAGCTTTCAGTAGCGGAAGCGGCCGTTGATGCCGCCTCTTTTCCGGCCTGACAGGAATGGTCTTTCTTCATGCCTTGTCCTCTTAATTTGTCCAAAAAACGCGCCTGTCCACACCCTGCGGCGAGCCGCCGGGCACGAAGCGCAACTTTGTAAGGATTCAGTATAGCCAAAGCGCGAAACTATGGCAAGTGCGGAATGGCAAATACACACCAGGCCACAAAACCGGCAGCCTGCAAGGATTCAGGGAGTTGAGACGGCTCCGGCGCGGGATTTTCCGGCGTATATTTACCGTCGGACTTCTGGACAAGCACCCCGATATACCCTAACATGATGCCCTTAGCCGATCTGAGATCACGGTTCGGCCCTTTTTGACCAACCGCGCTCCACAGGCTTTGAATTTTATGCAGCAAGACCCTGCTCCTCAATACGGTAAAAACCGTACAACGCAAAGTTCCGTTCTTCCCGGCGGCCTGCTCGTTGCGTCGTTTCCTTGCGTCACGTTCTCGCCTCCCACCCCGGAAGATTCCGGCCTGGCGCAGCAAAGCGTCCCCGCAGGGCAGGTCTGCGCCCAAACCCTGGCCCGCCGATGCTTTGACTGGCTGACCCATGTGGAAAATCCCGGCCCCGTCATGCTCTGGCTTTGCTGGAACGAGCGGGAAACTCCCGCCTCGGTGGCGCAACCTCTGACCCTGGCCCTTGAGGGACTGCAGAACCTCTGGCGCATGGGTCCGGTCAGACTGCAATGCGAACCCTTCTCGCCCGGCCTTGTGCAGGAAGCCGAAAATCTTTTGCGCCACATGCCGCAAGAAGGCAGCAGGCCGGCTGAAGGCCACGACGAAAGCACGCCCGAAACACCGCCCAAAAGCCCTATGGGGGCAGACCTGGCCTTGCAGCCCCAGGCAGGGCGCGTACCGACCGTTCTCCTGCTGGATTTCACGGTTGATGAAGAAGGCAGGCTGCATTGCCTGCCCCTGCTGCTGCGCCTGCCCGAGCTTACCCCGCCCTGCTGCGACATGCTTAAATGCCGCAAAAACCCGTCCCGCGACATGCCGGAACAAACGGAAACCATGCCCCACGCAGCCCCCGCGCTTCGGCAGCAGCCCGCAGCGGGCGTCACTGCCGCCTATACCGCACCTGA
>NZ_JBAIYW010000602.1:0-1408 GCF_036763055.1 Desulfovibrio sp. 1214_IL3152
TCAGGCACGGGGCGGGTGCGCATCCAGAGCCTGGGCGGCGTGCCGCAACTGCGCGACGACGGCGACTTTACAGGGGCCTACTATGTACAGGTGGGGGCTTTCGCCAACAAGGACAATGCCGACCGCCTGACGCGGACCCTGGCCAAGGCCGGACACAAGAGCCGCATACGCTACGGCAGCAACAATATGTGGAACGTGCAGGCCGGGCCGTGGCCGGATTCGTTCGGCGCGCAAAAGCAGCTTGAGATTTTCAGCATCCTGTATCCCGGTTCATTTGTCGTGGGTGATTAGCGCAGCAGAACCTTGAATATATACACCCTCAAAGCTCCAGAACCTCACTACGGCGCGGAACGGCGTGCGCAAAAGCGCCCACGCTTTCATGGCGGCCGCCTGCTCACCCAGCAGTCCGGGCTGCTTCAAAGCGAAACGGCATCACGCCTTTACCCGCAGAACCCCGTCGCACCGCCCTCTTGCCACAGCGCCACATGCCAACACCGCGGCTTTGCCGCGTTACCCAGCCTTGAGTCTGGCGGTGCGCCCTGCGCACCTTATTTTCTATTGACCCCCCATGCTCTTTTCCCCATTATGCCGATAAGCGTAATATTCGGTAAAGAGGGGAAGGCCTTTCTTGTGGCCAAAAACAGTTTGCGGCACGCGCCGACGACGTTGCCGGACATCAAATCCTCGGGGGCGGGGTATGCTCAAAAACATTCGCGTGCGGACAAAGCTTGTGGTTCTCCTTGCACTGCCGCTGCTGGCTTTGCTTGTTCTGTCCGTCAACAATGCCCTTACCGCCTATGCTCAATACCGGGCCATGACCTCGGTGACGGAAAGCGTGGCACTCTCCTCAGCAGGGGGCAACCTGATTCACGAACTGCAAAAAGAACGCGGCCTTTCCGCAGGTTTTACGGGCAGCAAGGGAACGGCCTTTGCGCGGGAACTGCGCGAACAGCGCGGCGCCACCAGATCCGCCCGCGCGGAACTGGAAAAAAAGATCGCCTCTCTGGGTTCGGCGGAGGCCGTCGTTGCCGTAAAGAAATCCTTTGCCCCGTTGTTTGTCCGGCTTGATGCCCTTGATGCCCTGGCAGCCCGCATTGATTCGCTGTCCGTACCCGCCGGGGATATCATCACTGAGTATTCCGGAACCGTGGAACAACTGCAAACGGCCTTGCAGGTGGTTTTGCAGTTCAGCGAAAACCTGACCGTCTACATGCAGGCCGTGCAGTATTTTGACCTTGTGGCCGCCAAGGAATTTACCGGTCAGGAGCGCGCCACCCTCAACGCGGCCCTTTCGGCCGGCACGTTTACCAAGCCGCTGTACAAGGCATGGCTTGAGCGCGTGGCCCTGCAAAACGAATTTCTAAAGCGGTCGCTGGCGCAGGCCAGCCCCGCAGTGGCCCGGGTGTAC
>NZ_JBAIYW010000337.1:0-1400 GCF_036763055.1 Desulfovibrio sp. 1214_IL3152
GAGCATTTAACACTTGAAATGCTCGCTTACGGCAGGCAAAAGCCTGCCTTCTCGCATTTCGTGGCAAGGATTTTCAAGAAAATCCTTGCAGAGCAGTTAACTCATTTCATTCGTTAACTGCTCTAGCCGCCCGCCGCGCAGCCGTACTGCAAAAGCAGGGAACAGGCAGCAGATGCCGCCATGAAAAAACATGCGTCAAAAGCGGAACCGACTGCCGGAAGCATTCCGGCAGGGCCGGGCGGGAACGGTGAGACCCTACTCCTCAAGCCAGGAGTCGTCTTCAAGCACCGTATAGCCGCGAACAACAAGATAGCTCACGCCGTCCGCCTCTTCGAGCAGCCCGGAAACCTCCACGGGAAGACTCACTGCATCATCCAGATCCACGCCAGCGCCGCGCGGCACGATGCGGTATTCCACATCGTCCTGAACCACGGCCACCCTGGCCTGCCGCGCATCCACAGAGCGTGGCATCGCCGTAACATACCCTTTGATGGTAATGGAATTCTTGTTCATACGCTGTTATATTGCCTTTAATAATCCGGTTTTTTTCGCTATAGCGCCTTTTATGCCGCGATGCAAGAACTCTTGCCCGGCTGCGCCCGCTTTTCTTTCATACCCGGAATATTGACGTGTACCGCCATCTTTCGGCAATTTTTCGCGCATGCCCGCCATGCCTGAAGGCAGGGGCAACAGAACCTTTGCAGCAACGCCGCGCCCGCCGGTTCCTCAGGGGCTTTACGTACGCCCCATCCTAGAGCAGATTAACTTTGAGAATATACATTCTCAAAGTTTAAGGCACGCTCACTTCGGCGTTTAATCGCGCAGATAAACTGCGCTTACGCCTCCGTAGCGAACGTCTGCTCACGCAGACGCCAGAACAATTTCAAAGTGAAATTGCTCTAGAGCAGATTAACTTTGAGAATATACATTCTCAAAGTTTAAGGCACGCTCACTTCGGCGTTTAATCGCGCAGATAAACTGCGCTTACGCCTCCGTAGCGAACGTCTGCTCACGCAGACGCCAGAGCAATTTCAAAGTGAAATTGCTCTGGACAGTGTCGTCACGAGATGAATTTCCTTGGTATATCAAGGAGAACGAGCCTTTTATGCAGGGAGTGTACTCTTATGGTACTCGACCGGAATAAAAGGCGAAGTTCGACGCAGAGATACCGGAAAAGGCGCTCGTGATGACACTGTCTACAGCCCGTGCTTTTTCATAAGCTCATACCAGTGCCCGCGCGAAACTCCGGCCATACCGGCGGCCTTGCGCGCATCGCCGTTGCTGGCGCTCCATACGCTTCGCACATAGGCTTCTTCGGCCCGGGCTTTCCATTGGCGCAGATCCGGCAGGTCATCGCCTACCGCACCCACGGGAGGCAGCCCAGGATACAGAACAGAAGA
>NZ_JBAIYW010000285.1:0-1385 GCF_036763055.1 Desulfovibrio sp. 1214_IL3152
GCAGACCGGCCTGCTCTTTGTGCTCAGTCCCGCCCTGTGCTGGCTCTACCCCGAGGGCGAGGCCCGCGCCCGCGCCTTTGCCCGCTATGGCGGCCACAGCAATACGCACCCTTTCATGATTCCGCTTTTTGTGGGCATTCTGCTTTCCCTTGAAGAAGAAATCGCCAGAGGAGCCTTGCCCGAGCTTGCCGTATCATCGGTACGCGAAACTCTTGCCACCACGCTTTCCGCCCTGGGAGATTCTTTTTTCAGCGGCACGCTGCTGCCGTTGTGGGCGCTGCTGAGCGTAAGCCTGCTGTTGTCGGGCCATACCATGCTGACATGCGTGGCAGCCGCGGTTTTCTTTCTTATCCTGCTGTTTTTCAGGGCCGGCAGCTTTTTTTCCGGCCTGCGGCACGGCATGCCCGTGCTGGTGCGCCTCAAACGCCTCAACCTCATCAACTGGGTGGACAGGCTCAAGATGGTCAATGCAGTGCTGGTAGCCCAGGTGATCTGGCATCTGCCCCTGAGCCGCATCAAGCCCTTCCCCTGGGATGTTTACATTTTGGGGGCGCTTGCAGTGCTTATGGCTTCATGGATGGTGGCCCGCCTGCGGCTGCCGCGTATTCTGCTGTGGGCCATGACCCTTGGCGCCCTTATTCTCATGGACGTTGACCTGATAGGCATGTAGTATGTGCCTGACCGGCAAAACGGCGAAAAATTGCATCAGGCGAAGCCGCCGTGCTGCGCCGTCACGACCAACACACCTCGTCCGGCCTTATGGCCCGAGAAGGTGAGGAAATGGAAGAAACTATCGAAGAAACGCCACGCGGGCTGTCATTAAAGCTTTGCCTGGGCCTGCGCAACGGCCTGCATGCCCGCCCTGCGGCGCGGTTGGCGCAAGAAGCCCAGCGCTATGACGCAACCATACAGCTTATCAGCGATACCGGCGAAGTCGACGCTAAAAGCATGCTTGATATTCTTTCTTTGGCCCAGCCCGCCAATGCGGAACTGACCCTTCTGGCGCAAGGGCAGGACGCCCGCGAGGCCCTTTACGGCCTGGCCCGCCTTCTTAACACCATGCAGGACTGACATGGCCCGCGCGGTACTTTTCGGCACTCCCGTTTCTCCCGGCATTGCCATTGGCCGGGCGCGCTTCATGCACAAGCTGCGGCAGGATGAAGAGCGGCCCATCACGCCCGCCGAAATTCCTGCCGAGCAGGAAGCCCTTCGCGCTGCGGCCGCAAGCGTACGCGCCTCGCTGCAGACCACCATGGACAATGTGCCGGAAGACCTGGCCGAATACCGTGACGTGATTGCCGCGCAAATGGAAATGGCCCGCGATGCCAAACTGCTCAATGCCGCCCTGTCGCGCATAGAGCACAAGCGCATTGCCGCCCCCTGGG
>NZ_JBAIYW010000128.1:0-1385 GCF_036763055.1 Desulfovibrio sp. 1214_IL3152
GCGGGGCAGGGCGAGGAGCAGGGGCCGGTGGAAAATGTCATGGCCCCGGCCGGGGTGCTGGGCCACAGGAGAAATACGGCCCGCAAGGAGCCGGAAATACGCGCCGTGCAGTGGCCCAGAGTCTGATCCGGGCAGCGCTGGCTGCAATTCTCCGGTGAATGTGGTTGTGAATGCGCCTGAAGATGCGCCGCGAAGATATCGTAAAGATACCGCAAAAATACCGTAAAGATACGCCGTGAAGACGCGCCTGAAGATGCAGCGAAGACGCGCCGCGAAGGCGCAGGAACAGTGCCGCCGCATGCGTCCAGGCGAGCGTCTTGAATCCTGAGTCGTGTGGCCCAGGATTCAAGGAGTTGGTGCTGCCGCTATGGGGCGCTTTTGCTATTCGGGAGTTTCGCGCAGGGCGCTGAGCGCCAGCAACTGTTCGAGCACGCCGGAATCCGCGGGCAAAAAGTCCAGCGCCGAGGCTTCGTCCGGGCTGATCCAGCGCAGGTTCTGTCCTTCTGCGGGACATGGCTCGCCGGAAAAGTCGGTAACGTGAAAGAAATAGAGGCGTACATTGAGCTTGCGGTCGGCGTACAAATGCTCCACGCACTGCCAGTAGCTGGCCTCGCGCACGCCAATGCCCAGTTCTTCCGCCAGTTCGCGCTTGAGCGCTTCTTCAGGGCTTTCATCGCCTTCAAGTTTGCCGCCGGGAAATTCCCAGTAGCCTTCCATAGCCTTGTTGGTGGGGCGCTGCGAGGCCAGAAAGTGTCCGCCGCGCCAGATGATGCCCGCCGCCACGTCGAAGGTTTGTGTATAGTCCATTCCAGGTATTTTCCTTTGCACCTGACTGTTCCGGGCGCACAAGCCCTATGCCGTGCCACGCAAGCGCCATGCCCTGTCGCAGGATGCCCGTCACGCATACGACAGCGCGTGGGCAAGGGCTTTTTGCTCCGGCCCGGCTGCGCCGCTATACCCTGTGGCTGCGGCGGTACGCGGAACGGAACCCGCAGGCGGGCCTTGCTTCAGCAGGCTGGATCAGTCGTCTGTATTCCACCGTGCGCGCACGGCTTCCATGCGCTCGTCAAGAGCGGTCATTTCCTCAAAGATGTCTTCGCCGCGTTTTTTGCAGGCTTCGAAACTTTTCAGCAGTTCCGCAGCTTTTCCGTGGTCGGCGTAGATTTCGGGGTCGGCCAGTTGAGCCTCCGCCAGGCCCTGCTTTTCAAGCACGCTGGTGAGCTCCTTTTCCAGAGCATCGTACTTGCTTTGCAGGGGCTTGATTTCCTTGTGCAGGGCGTTGCGCTTTTCAGCCTGCTCGCGCTTGAGGCGTTTTTGCTCTTCACGCGAAAGGTTTTGCGCCGCAGCATCCAGCGCCGCAGCGCCGTTTGCGCTCCGTCCGGGGG
>NZ_JBAIYW010000403.1:0-1384 GCF_036763055.1 Desulfovibrio sp. 1214_IL3152
AGTCCGTGCACGCGCAGTAGCGCCTGAAAATATGGGGCCGAGGGCAAGTGAGGCCGCACAGGGGGCATCGGAAGAATGCCGGGCGGATGCGGAAGGCTGTCGCGGGAACGCCAAAAGGGCATCACGGAGAACACAAGGCGACATCAGAAAAGGCGCCGCCCACTGTCAGCCCGCCACTGCGCCGCGCAAGCGGCCCCGGTGTAGACCGCCGGCGCGGTGCAGCCTCAGATGATCCGGCTGTCTTCCAGATCACCCATCTTGCAAATGATATCAAACTCTTCCCTGGTAACGGGCATAACCGAGAGCCGGGACCCTTTGCGCAAAAGCTCCATGCCGAGCAAGGCGGGAACCATGCGCATGGCCTTGAGCGGCACGGGCTTGGAAAATTTTTTTACAAAACGCACGTCTACCGCGAACCAGAGCGGTTTTTCCGGGGTCGATCCGGGGTCAAAGTGTTCGTCTTCCGGCTCCCAGGCAGTGGGGTCAGGGTATCCGGCCCTGACCACGCGGGCCACGCCAACCGCCGAAGGCGCAGTCACGCTGTGGTAAAAGATGACCATGTCGCCCACGGCCACCTGATCACGAAGGAAATTACGCGCCTGAAAGTTGCGCACGCCGCCCCAACTGGTGACCTGATCAGGCTCGGCCGCAAGGTCGTCGATGGAATAGCACCCCGGCTCCGACTTCAGCAGCCAATATTTTTTTTCCATATAATATCTCCGCGCCACAGCCCGGCCAGCAAAACCATAACCGCAGCATGCATTTTTTACGTGCGGCAGCCCTGACTCATGACTCCGGCAGGTTTGTGCAAAAAACTCCCCGGGCTTTCACCCCGCACACAGGCACTGCCGGGTCAAAACCTCAGGACTGCCGCCGCTTGAACATTTTTTCCAGCTCCGGGCCGTCCCAGCGCAGCACGCAGGGGCGTCCGTGCGGGCAGTATTCCCTGTCAGGAGCGGCAAGCCACTGACGCAGCAGGCCGGCGGCCTCATCGTCCGTAAGGCGCTGCCCTGCCTTGATGGCCGCCTTGCAGGACATGGAAATGAACATGCCCGCCAGATCGTCCTTGCGTCCGGCCAGCGCTTCGCGCAGAAAATCTCCGGCTTCGGCGCGGGACAGCATGGGCGGCATGCCCCTGACCTCAAGCCCTGCGCCGGAGCTTTCAAAGACAAAGCCCAGAGATTCCAGATTTTCTCGCAGTTCAAACAGACGTTCGCGCTCCGCAGGATGCAGCGGCAGTTCAAGCGGCAGGGCCAGCAACTGCCCGGAACCGGCAAAGCCGCCCCGGCGCATGCGAGTATAGAGCACACGCTCATGAGCCGCGTGCTGGTCCAGCAGGATCAGGGCGCTGTCCCTGTCGCGCAGCACCAGATAGGTATTTGCC
>NZ_JBAIYW010000600.1:0-1382 GCF_036763055.1 Desulfovibrio sp. 1214_IL3152
CGCAAGGCTGCCTCCACCTTTGCCACGGCCGTGCTGAAGGAGGGCGCATCCATGCCCTCCACTTCGTCTTCAGGAAAATCCACGGCCACGCAAACCTGCATGCGCAGGTCTTCAAGCTCACGGCGCAGAGTCTCTGTCCGACGGGCAAGCAGACCGTCCAGGCGATTCAGGCCATAACGCAAAGCCTCACGCGAAGGCGCGGCAATAAGTTCGGCCACGGCTTCGGCCTGGCTCAGATCCATACGGCCATTGATAAAGGCACGACGCGAAAACTCGCCCTGCTGCGCCTGGCGCGCGCCGAGGCGCAACGCGGCCTCCAGCACTGACTGCACGATAAACGGGCCGCCGTGACAGTGGATTTCAGCCACATCCTCGCCGGTAAAACTGCGCGGGCCGGGCATAAAGACCGCCAGCACGTCGTCCAGGTTTTCACCGTTCCAGTCCACAACACGCCCCCTGTGCAGAAACCAGGGGCGAAAATTTTCAAACTTCGGCGACATGGGCAAAAACATGCGCGCGAGCGTCTGCTTGGCCCTGGGACCGGAAATACGCACAATGCCTACCCCTCCGGAACCGGGGGGCGTGGCAATGGCTGCTATGGTATCGTTGGTGCTCATGATGTTATATTGCCCCGCGGGTACGCCGGGCGCGCGTGTCGTGACGCGGCGTGAATGTCCAAAAAATGCGGCCTCCGCCTTTCGCGCGGGGCGAAACAAGTGAAAGCCGCGATAATCCGACGTACGGCAATGCCTTTTTACGACAAATTCCGTGGCAGCATACCCGGTACTGGCTCCACAGTCCATACGAAAGCGCTTCGGCTGCCGGATGTGCGCACCAGAGCAAACATTGCACAACATTTGGGTATGCGGCCTGTTAAAGGCAGGGGGCTGTTCAAACCGTGAGAGCAAGAAAAAAGCAGACCTTCGAAAGTCTGCTCCCGGCCATTTTGCCCCCGTGCTGCGCGGGCTCGTCCTGCGCTGCGGCAGGGCTTTCCAGGCCAGCAAACCTGACGAGACGAATCGCGCGGGAAAGCGTGCGCAGCGCCGGACAGCCCATAATTGACAGCGCTCCGCCCGTGCCTGCGCGGAGCAGGTCCCACCAAAACACTACGGCGCGGATTTTTTATTCATCCGCGCCGTAATATAGCCTGTTGCCTGGCAATACGCTAATTTTTTTCGGTCTTCCTGCGCAGGATGACCACCCGTTTCAGGGGGCCGTCGCCCGTGCTGCGCGTCTGCACGTCAGTGGCGTCCTGAAGACAGACATGCACAATCCGGCGATGATAGGAAGACAGGGGCCGCGTGGAGTAGGAGCGGCCGCTCTGACGCACCTTGTCGGCCAGGGCAAGGGCCATTTCGCGCAGCCTTTCGTCCTGACGGCGG
>NZ_JBAIYW010000559.1:0-1376 GCF_036763055.1 Desulfovibrio sp. 1214_IL3152
TGACAAGGTGTATTCTCCCCGTCAGCTTGACCAGTCCCCGGCCGTCACCAGGGGGGTCAAACCGGACTATCCTTCCTCCGCCCGCAGCCGCAGGGTGGAAGGGCGCGTCATTGTGCGCATGGTGGTGGAAACCAGCGGGCAGCCTGGCCAGTGCAGCATCCACAGCGCCAATCCTCAGGGCTATTTTGAAGAAGCAGCCCTGGACGCCGCCCGCCGCATGCGCTTCCGCCCCGGAACCAAGGCCGGGAAAGCCGTCCGCACTCTGGTCTTGCTGCCTTTTGACTTCAATCTCCGCTAGAGCAGATTAACTTTGAGAATATACATTCTCAAAGTTTAAGGCACGCTCACTTCGGCGTTTAACCGCGCAGATAAACTGCGCTTACGCTTCCGTAGCGAACGTCTGCTCACGCAGCCGCCAGAGCAATTTCAAAGTGAAATTGCTCTAACTTTTTCGTCGTCATGCATTTTCAATAAATCATGTGGCGTCTGCGACTCACAACAGGCCCGACACATCGCGCCACTCCCCGCTGACGGTCGCGCGCATGCCAAATTCCAGAACAGCCTCAAGCTGAAATTGCTCCGGGGATTTGCGCAAACAGGCACTCTGCCGCAGTCCGCGCCGCCCCTGCCCCACGCAAAAACAGACTCCGCCGCATTTGCAAAGGCCCGTTGCCGCATGCTATCCTGAAGCCAATAACTTCAGGGGGTATCACATGGCTGTAGTGCTGGGCACAGCCGGACATATCGACCACGGTAAAACCTCTTTGGTACGGGCGCTCACGGGCATCAACTGCGACCGGCTGGAAGAGGAAAAGCGCCGCGGCATCACCATTGAGCTGGGCTTCGCCTGGGTGGACATGCCCGGCGGCGAGCGTCTGGGCATTGTGGACGTGCCGGGCCACGAGCGTTTCGTAAAAAACATGGTGGCCGGGGCTGCGGGGGTGGACTTCGTGATGCTGGTCATCGCGGCGGACGAGGGCGTCATGCCCCAGACCCGCGAGCACCTTGAAATATGCTCTTTGCTCGGCATCCGGAACGGCTTTGTGGCCCTGACCAAGACGGACATGGTGGACGCGGACTGGCTGGAAATGGTCACTGAAGACGTGCGCGGCTTTCTGGCCGGAACCTTCCTTGAGGGTGCGCCTGTTTTTCCAGTCTCGTCGGCCACGGGCGAAGGGGTGAACGCCCTGCGCTCCCATATTTTTCAACTGGCCGCCGATCTTCCCGCCCGGCGGCGCGTTGACATCTTCCGCCAGCCGGTGGACCGCGTCTTCAGCATGAAAGGCTACGGCACGGTCATCACGGGCACAGTCATTTCCGGCAGCGTCAAGGTGGGCGATGACCTGCGCTTCATGCCGCCAGACACCCCCACCAGG
>NZ_JBAIYW010000146.1:0-1369 GCF_036763055.1 Desulfovibrio sp. 1214_IL3152
ACGCGGATCGGGCGACCACCAGAGTATGGGCAGGCCAGCCTCATACCAGGGAAAAATCCCCCGGCTGTAGGCCGCCAGAAGCCGCTCGGCGTGCAGGTCGCCGCCAAAACAGAGCAGACCGTCCTTGCGCGCGGATTCCAATGGCGGAAACTGGGCGGCCATGGCTGTATAAATCCTCAATGGGGTCCCCTCGTGACGGCCAGGTCCACGCTTGATAAACAGCATAGCGCCGCTTTTTTACGGCTGGCAAGGCGGTGAAACGTCCAGGGAAGGGAGTGCCGACGGGGCGGTCTTTCACCGCCCCGTCGGCACTGTAAACTGCCCCTAGTCCGCCTTGCCGGATTTCTTCACGCCTTTGCCCTTGGCAGCCCCAGCTCCGGTGGCTGAACCCCGCGCCGCAACGCCTGCCGTCTTGCCTTTGCCGGAGGTTTTTTTCTTGCTATCGGCCTTAACCTTCTTTGTGTCTGCCGGATCGGCTGTTTCTGTTTTGGCCTTCACCGGCTTCTTTCTGGCAGCCGCGGCAGAACGCGCGGGTTTTGCCCCGACGGATTCCAGCACAAGGGCGTCGTCCACAAGGTCAAGCCGTGCGCTGCCCCCCTTGGCCAAAGAGCCGAACAGCAGTTCGTGCGCCAGCCTGTCTTCCAGTTCGGTACGCAGCAGACGACGCAGAGGGCGCGCGCCCATGACGGGATCAAAGCCCTTGCGGGCCAGCCATTGCCGGGCCTTCTGCCCAAGCTCGAGGCTCACATGACGCTGCTCAAGGCTTTCCACAATCTCGGCCATAAACTTGTCCACAATGCGCAGCATCATGTCCTCGGTCAGGCTGCCAAACGGCACGAGAGCATCAAGCCTGTTGCGGAATTCGGGGCTGAAGGTATTTTCCACGGCCTTGAGTCCCTTGTGGGCCGCATCCTGCCGTGTGGCGCCGCCAAAACCCATGGCCGGGCGGGACATGTCAAAAGCTCCGGCATTGGAGGTCATGATCAGGATAACGTGCGAAAAATCCGTCTTGCGGCCCGTGTTGTCAGTCAACGTGGCATAATCCATGACCTGAAGCAGCACATTGAAGATATCGGGGTGGGCTTTTTCCACTTCGTCCAGCAGCACCACGGAATACGGGGCCTTGCGCACGGCCTCGGTAAGCAGGCCGCCCTGATCAAATCCCACATAGCCGGGAGGCGCGCCGATAAGACGCGACACGGCATGCTTTTCCATATATTCGCTCATGTCATAGCGCAGGAACTCCACGCCCATGAGCTTTGCCAGACTGCGGGCTACCTCAGTTTTGCCTACGCCCGTGGGACCATAGAACAAAAACGCTCCGGCCGGGCGCTGCTCCTGCCCGAGCCCGGCGCGGGCGCGCAGAATG
>NZ_JBAIYW010000354.1:0-1367 GCF_036763055.1 Desulfovibrio sp. 1214_IL3152
CAGCGCCGTGGCGGCAGGACGGCTCGGCTATGCGGGCGTCTGTCCCTTTTTGGTCAGGCACGCGCAGTCAGGGCCGCATTTGATGACAAATTTCAGGCGCAGCTCGTAAAGGATGCTTTCGAGCAGTTTGCTTTCCTGCTCGTCAAGGCAGCGCTCCGTTTTCATGTGCAGCATTTCAAGCACGTCAATGCTGTGCTTGGCGAGAGGCAGATTTGTCTCTGTGCTGCTGGTTTCTGGGTTAGGGACTTCGCCCAGGTGGACCAGGGCGGAAGACGCCAGGGAGAGAATAAACGTGGAAAATGTCACTTCGGGCATGGGTCCGTCGGGCGTATGCCCTGACGAGCAGCCGCAGGTTTTTTGGCTCATGTTGACCTCGTGGCGCGAAGCGCCCTGGAGTTTTCAGCTTTGAGGACACATGTTCCCAAAGCGTTGAAAATGCCCGCACAGGCGTCCGGCAGTGCGGACAGGATGCATCGGCGTCTGCGGCGGGCGTAAGCGCAGCTTCAGCCGTTACGACAAAGGAAGTTACGGATGCTTCAGGAGTTGTAACGCAGGAAACTACGCTTGCAGACACCATGTGTAACGAGCGGTTTGTTTCCACACAATCACTGTCGCCATTCGTAAGGCTCGCAGGCTCGCCAACGACTGCCGCGAAGACAGCAGAGCTATGTACTTGCGCGGTTAAGCAGCGAAGCGAGCGTGTCTTAAACTTTGAGAATGTACATTCTCAAAGTTAATTTGCTCTAGTTATAGACCAGCGGCAGCGGCACGCCTGGTTTGCCTTCAAGGGCGGCCCGGTACGCGGCCATGCCCCGCTCCAGATAGTCGCGCGAGCCGCTGTAGCCGCCCACAGCCCGCAGGCTGTCATTGAGAGCGTAAAGACCGGCGGCCACATCCGCCCAGTCCACCCAGCCCATATGGCCGATGCGCGCCATGCGACCCTTGTAGTGATCCTGGCCCCCGGCCATGCACACGCCGTGCTTTTCCTGCGCCAGACGCAAAACCTGTGTGCCGTCAACGCCGTCAGGCAGCAGCACGCTGGTGATGCCCCAGGCAAAATCTTTTTTGGCAAACAGCTCAAGCCCCATGGCCGAAAGGCTGGCGCGGGTCAGCATGGTCAAGGCCCACTGCTTGGCATACACGGGTTCCAGCCCGTTTTCCAGCAGCATGTCCAGGCTTTCCTTGAGTCCGAGGATAAGCCCCACCGGCGAAGTGAAGCTGGTCTGGCCTTTGAGCACATTGTCGCGCTCTTTGACAAGATTGAAGTAAAAACAGCCCGGCGTCTGCTTTTCGGCGCAGGCCCAGGCCCGCTCGGACAGCGCCAACAGCGCCAGCCCGGGGGGCAGCATGAGTCCTTTTTGTGAGCC
>NZ_JBAIYW010000041.1:0-1354 GCF_036763055.1 Desulfovibrio sp. 1214_IL3152
CAGCACCTTGCGCCAGTGCTGGTCAAGCCCCAGACTGAGGACGCGGTTGAGCAGGTCGTAAAAGCGTACAATGCGGCCGAACATGCCGGCCACGGCAGCGTCATGTGAGGGCGCGGAAGCCGGGGCCGAGGCCCTGTCCTGCTGCCCGGAAAGCCGAGAAGAGTCCACTTATTTACCCTTGTTGTCCTGATCCGCGTCAACACCGATGGCCGTGCAGACCACCCGGTATACAGAGGGAAAAACCTCTGCGAAATTGCCGGGAGAAACCGTGCGTGTTTCAATAAACTTGGCGGTCAGTTCCTTGGCTACCTGCAGGGCTTCTTTGCGATCTTTATCCATACGGTCCTCTTGCCTCGTTACTGCCGTCCGGCAGGCTGCACGGTTTTGGGGCTTATGCCTGCCGGCCGCGCAACCGGAAAACAAAACCCGCCCTTTGGGGAATGGCCATGACCCACAGCGGGCATTGCCTGGACGGGAAAAAGAACGGAAACGAAAGCCCCCGCCCCCTTTTTTATATTCGTGCCGGACATGCTCCCGGCTTTCTGCATGGCAGCGTTCATACGTCTGCTTCCATGCGCATGTAACTCATAACATAAAATATTTTACTTTTGAGAACATTCGTTCTCAACGCTCTGCGGTGTTCGCCACAGTGATTGACGGCGCAAATGGGGTGTGCCTGTTGCTCCGTGGTGGACGTTTGCGTTTTCCGGCATGCGTTCCGGGCAGCCTGGCCGTTGAAAATACGCCATCCCGCCAGGCTTTGGTCTTTGAGCAAAACCGCATGCGGCGAACTTGGCGGACTACTGTCCCATGCAGGAGAAATCGCGCACGAGCATATGCGTTCCGCCTCTGCTTGGCAAGCCTGACGCCAGCGGGGGGCAGCATGTTTTGCCGGGCGCGGCGGGCAGGAGGCTGGTTTCCACTTTCGGGCAAAAAAACGTCTGCGCGGCACTGCCGCCTTTGGCGCTTTTTCACCGTGCGAACACAGATTCCCAACGCTCTCTGGCGCTCATTACGGTGTGCGACAGCGCAAAGACCGGCGCGTAGTTTTTGGGGCGGACGTTTGCCCGCGCCGTCACAATAGTTTCAAGGTGAACGGCTCCACTGCCCAGGCGCAGCCTGTCTTTACTACGCTTCGCTTTCCAGAAGGCGGGCGATTTCTTCGCGCAGTATGCGGGCTGCTGCTGCGGCGGCGGATTTTTCCACCTGCTCGTTGAAACGGGGTTCCAGGCCGTCCAGCCGCTCTTCTATGGCGTCCAGCCGGGCTGAAGCGCCACGCAGCGTCAGATCAACGCTGTCCAGACGTTCGCCCAGGGCGGGATCTTCACTGGGAGCAGGGGCGGGAGCCTGCGCG
>NZ_JBAIYW010000640.1:0-1351 GCF_036763055.1 Desulfovibrio sp. 1214_IL3152
TACATTCTCAAAGTTTAAGGCACGCTCACTTCGGCGTTTAACCGCGCAGATAAACTGCGCTTACGCCTCCGTAGCGAACGTCTGCTCACGCAGCCGTCCGAGCAATTTAAAAGTTAAATTGCTCTAGTCTGTCTGCCCTGGGGTATACTCGGGTTCATATCAGGCCTTGGGACATGGCTGGCCTGCGCTGACGATGTGTTCAGGTTTGTTTCGGGCAAGCGTTAGCGGCGTTGAGGTCGCATTGAGGCCCCCTTGCGGGATGACGGCGAAAATTGTAGCCTAGCCTATCAGAAATGAAAGGAGGCAGCATATTATGAAGTTCAAAACTGTCAGCCCGCTGAGCATCAGCGAAAATGTTCTGGGTATTCTCGGCAACAAGATAGCTTCGGGCAGAGAACTGACCATGGCCGAACGCATGATGGCCCTGTCCGCCTCCGGGGCGATTGTCGCCAGCGCGTACGGTCCCGGCCCTACGGAGATGACGGTCAAAACGCCCGAACTTCCTGAAAACGTCAAAGGCATGCTGGCGAATTACGCCGGATAGATTCCGCTCCATCGGGGGGGGCGGCCATGAGGCTCCGCAGGGAGAGATATTTTGAACGAGACTATTGACGATCTTACCGTGCAGTTTGAAGAAAACGGCCAGGTCATTATTAATGAACTGGATAAGGTTGTGCTGAGCAAAGGCTTGTGGACGACCATTCTTTTCCGCTATCAGCAGTGGCAGCCGGAAAAAGATGACTTTGGGCCGGACATGTATGTTATCCGGCGCTACAAGAAATCCGGCGGCGAATACCGCCAGCAGTCCAAATTCACCATTTCCAGCGCAGAGCAGGCCCGCAAGATTGTGGATGCCCTCGGAAGCTGGATCAGCTAGAGCAGATTAACTTTGAAAATATACCTTTTCAAAGTTTAAAACACGCTCGCTTCGGCGTTTAACCGCGCAAATAAATTGCGCTTACGCCTTCGCGGCGGGCGTCTGCTCGCGCAGTCGCCAGAGCAATTTCAAAGTGAAATTGCTCTAGAGCATGTTAACTTTGAAAAAGTGCCATGCTCTAACGCTGCACGAAAGTGCAGTGCGCATAATATGGCGTGGATTCAGCCGAAAATCGCATTTTTCGGCTGAATGAAAATTTTGAAATGCTTCACATTTCAAAGTTGATCTGCTCCAGGCACTGCTTGTAAAATCATATGGTTCAAAACCGAAGGCCCCGGACACGCGAATGTCCGGGGCCTTCGGCCGTGATGTTTTTACGCGACGCGGCCGAACCTGCCGTACGTTGCCCGCAGCAGTCTGTGTACGGCACAGGCTGCACCCAGGCGGGCAGGCCGGCAGGGCGTCTGGTTTTTT
>NZ_JBAIYW010000529.1:0-1350 GCF_036763055.1 Desulfovibrio sp. 1214_IL3152
GCTTGTTCTGCTGGCCCTGCGGGGCCGGCGGGGCTTCGGGCCGATGCGGCGAAAGCGCCTGCCATTCTTCCAACGTCAGTTCCAGCTCTTCATTGGCTTCGGTAAGCACAGCAAGGGAATTACGAAACATGTTGGCCCGCAGAACCTTCATGCCTCCCCTGTCGGTCTGGTACTTCTTGCCGAGGCGCGGGCAATTCCTGTGAAAATGGTCGTAATTTTCCTGCTCATAGGACAGGCAGCACAAAAGCCGCCCGCAAATGCCGGAAATTTTGGCTGGATTAAGAAAAAGATTCTGCTCCTTGGCCATCCTGATGGTCACGGGAGCAAATTTACGCAGATAACGGCGGCAGCAGCATACCATGCCGCAGTTTCCCACCGCGCCGACCATCTGCGTCTCATGACGCACACCGATCTGGCGCAATTCGATGCGGGCGCGGTATTCGCGCACGAGATCTTTGACAAGATCACGAAAGTCAATGCGCGACGGTGCGGTAAAATAAAAAATCAGCTTGCTGCGGTCGAAAAAAACTTCCACATCCACAAGCTTCATGTCCAGATTGCGCTGGCGTATGCACTGACGGCAGAATGCCTGGGCCTCGCGGCTCAACTGTTCATTGGCTTCGCCGCGCCGGACGTCTTCCGGGCTTGCCAGCCGCAGAATATGGGGTAAAGGTTCGCTTTCCTGTCCCGGCAAATGCCGCGCAGGGCCGGAAACCACCTGTGCCAGAGCGTAGCCCTGCTCGGCTTCGATAAGCACATGCACTCCCGGGCTGAGTCCCGGAGGGCCGCTATAATAGCTTGTCTGGCCCAACGCGCGAAAACGCAGGCCGTATATGGGCATAAAGGTCACGATACAAAACCTTGTGAGACGATTTCCGAAGAGTTTCTTTTCGGCCATAAAACGCCCGCTGTCAACACTGGGGCCTTTTCACAGCGACAAGTGCGGCATGGAGGCAACGGCCGCCACGTCGAGCCCATGCACGGGGCCTGTCCCGGCAGCCCCCCACAGAGAGCCGGAACCTTGAAGCGCCAGGGGCAGTAGCGAACGCCGTGCGCCTGACCAGCGAATGTACGCTGGCCGACTTGCCTTCGCCACTGCCCTGTTCTACATTGTAAAAGATATGGGAGACAATGCCATGATACAAAGAGACGAAGCACTGAAACTTCTGGCCGACCACAATACGCCGCCCTCTCTCATGCAGCATGCCCTGGCTGCCGAGGCGATCATGCGCGCTCTGGCTACCCGCCTGGGCGAAGATGCCAGCTTATGGAGCATCACGGGGCTTCTGCATGACCTGGACTATCCGGTTACGGCCGAAAACCCCGCACGCCACGGCCTGGACACGGCCG
>NZ_JBAIYW010000265.1:0-27474 GCF_036763055.1 Desulfovibrio sp. 1214_IL3152
CTGCGGCAGACCGTCTGTAACATTAAAGACAGCGGTGCCAGTCGTATTGCGCGCTAAATGCGTAATAGCGCCGGATATGTCGCCGTATATTTCGCGAATAGCATCACCACGCACGCCTCCCACGCCGAGAGGCGACAATATAATTTAAGGAGTAAATAATGCCTGAAGCCCACAGATATACGAAGCCAGATCGTTTTTTTCACGGCACCGTTAAATATAATACTGTTCAGCCCGGCAACTCCGCTCTCGACGACCTGCCGCCGTTGCCGTGGCCCAAACAGTGGCCGCAGCATGTGGATGGCAAAGGCTGGGTTATGGTTGATGACCACCGGGAACGCAAGGAGCCGCTTTTTGCCGCCGCCGTGGTGCAAGGTGCTACTGATTACTGGCTGCCGGGCGACACCAACGCCAGCCCGGCCCGGCAAATGAAAAACATCGGCCCCCTGCCGGAGGGTGCAGTTACAGAACGGCCAGCCAAGACTGATGCCGAGCTGCTAGCCGAGGCCCAGGCAGATAAGCGCGCCGAGGTGCAGGCGGGCTATGACGCCGCCGTGGCCGCATCTCTGACAATGCCGACAGCTAACCCGACAGAGCAGGACATAACTATCGGCGCGGCTGCGTTTGCCGCCGAGGACGCCGAGGGCCTTGCGTATATCATGCAAGCTCATGCGGCCCGGCGTGACGATCTGCTGGCAGCCGTGGAGGCAGCAGATACCGCTGATGCCGTACAGGCTATTGTTGTGTTTTACGCGGTCTAATCTTGCGTGCCAATAAGGACACAAAAAGCGGGGCAAAACCCCGCTTTTTTTACATGGCCGCTTGTGCCAACTTGCGCGCCCGCTTATTGCATTGTGACCAGTTCGTCGGCTACAGCCATGTCATACCGCCTTGCTTAAAGATGGAGGGTTCGGGTAAAATGACAAGAAAAGCAAAGGGGGTGCCCATGAGTTTTTTTAAAAGTCTGCTTGGCCTTGTAAGAGAGAAGCCCAAACAGAAAGCCCGCAAGCCCAAAAAAGACGGCAGGCCACTATGGAAAGACTGGGTTGAAGATAACCCCAACGCGAAATGGGAAACCCGCATTTCACGCGAAAGCCGATTTATGACTCTGACGAACGACGGGAAAATAGAACACGTTATTGTCTTTATGTACTTACTTGGCGATGACGCCAAAGTAAGCTCGCCCGTACGAAAAGCAGAAAAACAGCGTTGCCAAAAATTACTGAAAGAATGGTTTGGTGAAATAACCGCGCCTATTAAATATAGAACGACAGACGAAACCGTTGAAGAATCTTTGAAGCGACAAGCAAAACTGCGCAGCAGTTTTTGAAAACTTGACATTCTAACCGTTTCATGATGGCGTGACTTCACGGTGCTGAAAACACCTTCAAGGCGGCCACGCCATTTCCGAAAGTCAATGGCTTTTTTTGCGCCCTTTTTTGGGCTATAGAAGTATCCATTGCCGGGCGTGGACGAAATACAATACCCCATTGGGGGAAATAGTCCGCAGCACCTTGAGCTGTTTTCAGCGCCCGGCATTCTCTTTGTTTGAGGATGTCCCCGTGAACCTGAAAAGTTCTCAAGGAGGCTCGCATGAGTCAGGCCCATCTTCTCCCCACTGTTTCCCCGTCTTCTTCTCTTCCTCCGCTCACCTACAAGGGCTTGCCCGTTGTCACCACTGAAATGCTGGCGAAGGCATATGGTTGCACGCCCAAGAACATTCAAATGAATTTTGCAAACAATCGGGAACGCTTCACCGAAGGCAAGCATTTCTTCATTTTAACCAATGGAGAAGTAAAGTCATTTCGTGACTGCACCAAAACTTTTGGGTCAGTCGTTCCAGCCCGCACCCGCAACCTCACCCTTTGGCTTGAACGCGGTGCAGCCCGTCACGCCAAGATGCTGAACACAGATCAGGCATGGGACGTGTTCGAGATGCTGGAAGAAACTTTCTTCCGAGTGGTTAAGCCGCAACCCACCACCCTCACGCCGTCCACCGCCGACGACCGCAAGCCCCTGCGCTCATTGGTTGCCGCATGGGCGCAGGTCAGCGGCACTCCGCATCAAGCCCTGTGGCCGCAGGTCAAGGCGCACTTCCAGCTTGCGCGGATTGACGATCTGCCTGTGGAGTGGATTGGTGACGCGCTGGCCTTTGTGCAGGGGAAGATTGACGCTGCGGGCAAGGCGCTGCCCGCTGCGCCGGAGAATACCGAGTTCCTGCCGACCATGTTCCCAACATTCGAGAAGGACATTCTTGATATTGAACGGCTTATAGAGCGGCTGTGCAACGGCATGAGCATCTTTGCCCGGCCCGGAGGTATGATGTACAGCGAACTTGTCAGGAACAAGCAGCTTATTGACGCGGTGCAGCCCTGCATATCTGCGGCCAAGAATGCCGTGGGCACTGGCTACTTCATGATGCAGACGGCAAGGAAGATTTACGGCGCCATGAGGTGAGATTAACGTCTTAAATGAAAAGGCCGCTCAGAAATGGGCGGCTTTTTCTTTTTCGCAGCCTTGGATATTATCTTGCAACAAATGAGAGTCCCCATACGATGGAGAAATAATGCATGCCTCTTAACCACCTGTTTACTTTGTTTAATGTGCGTAAAGATTTAAGATTTTTTATACATAGACTGCTCGTAGGTCTAGTTTTGTCTTTTACATTTTCTGCAGATATGCCTCATGTATTGAATGAAATTGAAGCCAAAAAGCTTGAACTTTTAGTGATCTTACTTTCAGTGTTAATCCCAATGTATATAGTTTATTTATGCAAACCAAAACATTTAATTTTTAAAAAAATCCAAAAAGAAAGCATTTTATTTTGCAGCTCTCTCGTGTCAATTATTAGAAGCACTATAATAATTGGCATTTCTGCGCTATTATACAATATTTTTATATGGAATGAGCCTGTTACAGTATTTGTTTATATTGTAAATCTACTTATCGCATTAGAAGTTATAACAAATGCACAGTCAGGCCTTGCGGATTTTGAGTATGACAGTGATGTTTCTCAAGAATGGATTACAATTATTGTGACGAACAAAGACGATCATGGTAATGAAGTCAACCTAGAGGATAAAGAATAATGCGCAAATTCCTTCTCTCTACTCTGCTTGCCGCCCTGCTGCTCCCCGCTCTGGCCATGGCCGCAGGCAACACGACTAACGATAGTTTCTCGCGTTCGAAAAAGATGTTGTCCCAGGTCTACGCCGACCACCGCATTACATTCTATTGTGGTGCCGAGTATGACGCACAGGGGAATGTGACACTGCCGGATGGAATCGTGATACCGATCAAGCGAGCGAATCGTGTTGAATGGGAGCACGTGGTTCCTGCGGAGAACTTCGGGCGTGCCTTTGACGAATGGCGTGAGGGTTCGCCGGAATGCGTTGATAATCGCGGCAAGGCGTTCAAGGGCCGCAAATGCGCCGAAAAGGTCAACCCAGAATACCGCCACATGCAAGCCGACATGTATAACTTGTACCCGGCCATAGGCGCGGTCAACGCCATGCGCTCAAACTTCAATTTTCAGATGCTGCCCGGAGAAGAATCGTCGTTCGGCAGTTGTGAGATGAAGATTGCAGACCGGAAGGCAGAACCCCCGGCACGCGCGCGGGGCCAGATCGCGCGCACGTACTTCTACATGCAGGATGCATATCCGCGCTACAAAATGAGTCGCCAGCAGGAACAGCTTATGGGCGCGTGGGATAAAATGTACCCTGTTGATCAGTGGGAATGCACCAGAGCGAAGCGAATTGAAGCTGTGCAGGGGAATGAGAACAGGTTTGTGAAAGAGCCGTGTGAAGCGGCAAAGATGTGGTGAGGGAAGAGATGCCCGGACGGGCGAAGGTGGGTGTGCCCTTGGGCACATAGTGGGGATGGGAAAAGGCCAAATTGGGCACA
This sequence comes from Desulfovibrio sp. 1214_IL3152, assembly GCF_036763055.1. Taxonomy (NCBI): domain Bacteria; kingdom Pseudomonadati; phylum Thermodesulfobacteriota; class Desulfovibrionia; order Desulfovibrionales; family Desulfovibrionaceae; genus Desulfovibrio; species Desulfovibrio sp. 1214_IL3152. Next base: position 3,904 of record NZ_JBAIYW010000265.1, read on the forward strand.
TTTGGCACATTTATTATTTCAATAGTTCTATATTATCAGGATGTTAGTTGGCAGCGGCAAGACCATGCTTGCCCATTTGCGCATCTCGTATCAGTGTGTATTCACAGATGTTATTGCGTCTGGCCTCTTTGGGCACATGTCCCTTGGACACATACGGACACTTCTGGAAGAGCTTCAACGGCGGCCCTTTTTTGCTTGTCCATGACATACTGATAGTGCGTCAAAAGCATTGTCGGGTTGCTGTGCCCCATGAGGCTGGCAACTGTTCCTACGTCCACACCTGCTGCAACCATTTCTGTGCCAAATGCATGGCGCAGGTCATAGGGCCGCAAGCGGCGTGTGATACCTGCTCTTCTGAGCGTGTTGCGCCACGCTCGCCATATCCTGCGTACAGGACCACCATTGTAGTGTACGAGGTAGTCATTTCCTTGGGGAACATCTTCAGCTTGCCATTTCCGGAACACAGGCAACAGGCTTTGCCTAATTGGCACTTCGCGCCACGGCGCATTCAGGTTTTTCTTTGCCCCGTGTACACGCAAGACTCCGCGTTCCAGGTCAACATCATTCCATGTCAACTTGAACAGTTCACACGGCCCCACACGGACGCCACATTGCGAACCTAGGATAATGACGCGCACGACGTGAGGGGAGGCGTTGCTAAGGATTGCCCGTATTTCTTCCGGGGTTGGCGGAATGAATTTTTCATATTTAGCCGGGGGGAGCTTGGGGAAATCTACTGGGTCGCAAAACCCCTCACTTGTGCACCAACGCAAGACGGTTCTCAATACTGAGAGATATTCCCGCACGGTGACTGGTTTTACGTCCCATTGCAGCATCTCCGACATTACGGCTTCAATGTCTTTGCGCGTGATGCTCCCGATAGGTTTTTCTCCCAGCTTGGACAGGGGGTAACGCATCGTCTTCATTTGCCATTGCAGGCTGGACTTGTTAAACTGTTTTTGCTTGAGGTACAAGAAGTACACCCCTTCGAGTGTGAGGACTTCCTGGCTTTCTTGAGGTTCCTCCTCTTTTCTAAATGACTCCCTGTCAAACTTAATGCGATGTTTGATCAGGGAGTCATGTTTTTCCGCTTCGTGTTTGGTCCTGAAGTTCGCGCTCTCACGCTTGCCAGTAAACGGATTGTTCCAGTAACATTGCCACGGCGAAGCGCGGCCCTGCCGGTAACGTATGGCCATGATGATATGCCTCCATCATGCGCCAAATGTGCCCGGCTCTACGCTACTGGACACTTTGGCCTTGGGTCAATCTGTAAATATCGTCTATGGACATGGCTGTTAGCCGTATGCATGGATGGGGCTGGGGTTTACCTTGCCGCTGCCCTCCTGTTTTTGGCTGTGCAGCTTCGTGCATATCAAGCATGGCCTGCCTGACAGCCGATGACAGCCAGCGCCGTCCACGGCTTCGGCCAATACCGAAGTCAATGGGATGCACACCACGTGCCGCCAAAATTGAAGCGGCCACACCTGGGGAAGTCCCAAGCATGGCCGCTATGTCTTGCTGTCGTAACAGTCTCTCCACTCTACGCCACCTCCAAAAATATATCTGTCCCGGCCACATCGCAGCCGGGCACCAACTCCATCAGTAGGTAGCCCAACGACCACCCGGTGCGCTCAAGCCAGCCCCAAGATTTACCCACCGTGAAATCTGTGCAGCGCCGCCGGGCGTCCAAAAACATTGTGAATCCTGTCCAATACTGGGCCGACCAGTTGCGTAACAACTCCGGCCCGGTGCCTTCTGTCAGCATGTGCTCGGCCAGGGATTCGCACGCGGCGTCGAGGTCACGTTGAGCACCTGAGGACAGCCGTTTGACCTTCAGGGCCGGGGAACATTCTTCGATCCAGCGCGAGACTGTGGCGCATCGTGTAGCCAGCTTGCTTCCAGGCTTGGCAATTTTACACAGGATGCCCAGTGCCGCTTCCATCACTGTGAGCGCCAGCAGGGTATCGCGGTGCTGGATGGCGTGGGGGAGATGTGCGGTCGTCATGATTCCTCCGGTTCAAGCGGCATAGGGATGGGGCCAGCCCATTCAAAGCCTTCTCTTGTCACTGGCATCTGCGGATTGTAATCATCGCGCTTACTTCCAAACATCAGTTGCTCCCATGCTCCATACACTTCTACGCAGCGCGGCATGTTCAGCCCACTCGGCCTGCACCAGTACCACCCCGCCACCTTCGGCGGCTCCGTTGTCCACGTCAGATACCCGCGCCGCCGCTCCGGGCAGCCTGCGCAGTCCACATCGTTGTAATCAGGACGGCGGGGCAGAGAGTTCCACTTGTCGACCGCAATTTTGCCATTGTCGGCAATGGGGCCGGAGGTATAGCAGGACTCGCACGCAATATGAAAATGGATATCCTGCTTTTCGTCAGCGTTGATAGTACAGACAAGGCATTCCACGTTATCGCTCCCGCATGCGGGGCAGGGCTTCAGTTCTGGCATGGCTGGTGCTCCTTAGTAGTTTCCATGAACGCTTCTATGAACGCTTTCGCTTGCTCGGCATTGATTGCATTGCCGTAACCGCGCAGTCGTCCTACACGGTTTTTGACCACCTCTTCTGTGCAGACATGCGCCCCCATTCTCTGGCACACAGGGCAGAACATATCTTGTTCCTGTTCCTGTGTGATGCCGCTTTGAATTCCTTCCCACAAACGGCGCACACAGAAAGCAGCTCTTTGGAGTGAATCTTGTGGTGGCATTTTGAGCATAGGGTCTGTAAGTTCTGTGGTGAATCGTTCAACGGATTCAAGTCTTTGTGGTGAACCTGTAGGTTGGTTGTACTGCTGCAAATTTCGCAAAGAGAATCCTTCGTCTCTCTGGCACGATAATGCGCTGTGCTCCTGTTTATTAAAGGCATTGATAGTTTGTGCAAACGATAGCACTCTTTGCTGCAATACCTCCTTCTGTTCGCGTCCTTCATTCCAATCAGAGACTTTCCGCAAAAAGTACATTCCTTCATAAACTACCGCCTCTGTTTTGCATTGGGAGCACACACATCCCATTCTATGGGCAGCCCCATGAGCCAACGGGAAAGTGCCGGGTTCAACTGCCCTCCACTTTCCATCCCTGCACAAGAGCCAGTCAGCATCTCGCCAGAAGCAATTAGTCGGGCGGGGCCTGTGATGGCTGCTATTCCCGGCAAGCAGCAAAGTTTTCCCCTCTCCATTTCCCGCATCGCGCCTTCCATCGTCCTGCTGTTTTTCTCTCCATCCACCGCCCTCGGCGTCGGCCAACCTGCCAAGCAAACAGCATTCGGCAGTTCGCTGTTCTTGTGTGCTGCTGCACCCGCGCGACCACAGCTGTCCGCTGCTAATGGAGTTGGCCAGCCGGTCAATTGTGCCGTTACGTCCAGCCTGTCCGTTGACAGCTTCCCGTTCCGTATCCGGCCCCCGCTGTACCCGCCCTTGTAGTCTGTCAGTCTTGGCGTCGGCCACCCAGTATAATCTTTGCCTGATATGCGGCGCACCGAAGCTCGCACTGCAGGTATCAACCGCCCCGAAGGCGTAGTCCGCGTTTTCCATGTCAGCTTGTACAAGGTCGAGCCAAGCGAGGCCGTCCTTTGACGCAACCTGCTCTCCAAAGCAGACTGTAGGGCGGCACTGGCTGATAAGACGGTAGAATTCGGGCCAGAGGTGGCGCTCGTCTTTAAAGCCCATTCCTTTTCCGGCACTGCTGAAAGGCTGGCAGGGACATGAGCCTGTCCAAACTTGGCGATCATCTGACCATCCAGCGTTGCGCAGGGCGTAGCTCCAAACGCCAATTCCTGCGAAAAAGTGGCACTGGGTAAACCCGGCAAGGTCGCTTGGCATAACATCGGCAATGCTCCTTTCATCAACTTCGCCCGGAGCGATATGCCCGGCCTTGATTAGTTCACGCAGCCATGCGGCGGCGAATGGGTCGATTTCGTTGTAGTACGCAGACACATCACTCCCCCTCGCCCGCAGCCACGGCGCGGCGGGCGGCTTCTTTCCAACATTGGGCGCGCGTTTTATCGCAGTCATCATCATCTGGCCCGGTGGGGCGATGCAGCCCGAACGGGCAGCTATCGTAAGCACACGGACGGTCTGCGATATTTTCAGCCAGCCAATCGCGTTCCGCCCGCAGCCTCGCGCTCTCGGACTCAAGTTCGGCAGCGCGTTCTTCAACAGACTTCAATGCAGTAACAAGCCTGAGAATCCTGAAGTTTAGCTCGTAAGTTGTTTTTCTTCTGTCTCTGGTGGCCTCCATGAGCCACGACCGAACGTCCTCAGATGTGATCTGGAACTGTTTTTCACGGACGTAATAATGCCGCTCTTCCGGCGTGATCGTGGTCGTCGTATCACTCATGGATGGCCTCCGGCTGTACTGTCAGTGCGATACTATACTTGCCGCGTTGGGCGTACACCTGTATGCCGTTGTTGAACGTGTACCCGCAGTCTGTATCCCCATCGGCAAGCATCATTTCGTATGCTCTGCGTGCCGCTTCCCACTTTTGCTGATTGGTATCTGCCCCGTAGATTATGGCCTTCATTTTGTATCCCCCGCGTTGTCGGTATGCGCGGCCCACCTGAGAGGATGTATGGCTGAGAAATAAAAGCCGCCTCAGTGGGCGGCGTCAGTCAAACATGGGTCAAATAAATATGGCCCGCGTATCGCCCCACGGGCAGGGGTTAGGGATTATTCAACCGCTTCGTATGTCGCTTCGAAAATGTCCGGCTTGCAGGGATAAAACTCGCCTTTGACGCCCTTAATAATATAGTCGCCGCAGGTAGCGCGGTGGTCGCCTTCCAGCGTGGCAATAGTAATATCCGTGCCGTTATGACTGGCAGTGCCACCGTTATTGACAATCCAGCCAACCAAGGCATTCATGCACAATTCGTCAGTGTCGTTGTCGGTGACAAACTGACGGGCTTCAATCACTACAGGCTTCTTGCGATACAGTGGCATAATATGCTCCTTGCCCGCCTACGAACCGGACGGGCGCGGGTTGGGGGTTGCTACCGTGATTCACCACACAATTTCAGGCGACACCATCCAGATGCCGCCTGTCGTATGGGGTGAGGGAGGGGGGGTCACAATTTGTCAAACAGCCCGCATCCGCAAATGGGGCATTTCTTCTTTTTGCTGACCGTCCCGCACTTTTTGCATGTGCGGGACGGCTTGCCGTCACTCAACCTTTCGCCCTTACAGCTTGCGTAGATGCGGGCAAAGTTCTTTGATTTGCGCTTACCAGTGAATTCAGGGCGGTTCGGGTTGTCGTAACCGCTCACTGTATGGCGGCCTCAGTTGTCTGCGGCTCCAGAGCCACGGGCGGCTGATCTGCCGGCACATCTTCAACCGGTGCTTTTTCCGTGTTCACGCCGTCCGTGATCCAGTTATCATCACTGGCGCCGTCTGCTGCTTCCGGGTTGAGTATGCACGTACTGCACGGGGGCATGTTGACGGACATGCTTTTGTAATTGCAGGTGGGGCATTCACGACGCGGCGCCCAATTATCCAGGCCGCCGTCAACAGTCTGCACACAGTTGGCGCACTCGTCGGCCTGTGAGCCGTCTTCGGCGTTGTCGATGTGTGCGCAGTTAACGCAGGTATGCCCCCACGTTTGCGGCGTCTGCTCCGTAGTCCCCTTTTTACGGAGATCTTCACCCAGGGGAGCAGAATGCCCTTTGCCGCTGTCAGGCGGGCCGTCAAACAGCGTCGGGCGGCGTTCATCTGTGGTCATTGGGCGACGCATGATTTCTTCAGCGGCATCGTCGGCCGTGACGTAAACGAGTTCGCCGGAATCGAAATCCTGATACACGTCGCACAGCACGTCTTGCGGTTCGGTTTTGCCCCTGCGGAATTCAGCAGCGGCTTTGCTCAACCGCTTTTGTTCCGCATCAATCTTTGCCTTGTATTCCTTCCGCGTATCTGCAAGTTCGTCTTCGAGCATGTCAATCCTGGCCTGGGCTGCGGCCATTTCTTTGCCCAGGGCGATCTTATCTTCATCAGACAACGGGAAAGCCTTGGTGCAGGTATCGCGCTTGAGCCAATGGACATCATGCTTACGCAGCAAGGCAGGCGCCTCGCTGTCTGCCATCGGCTCGTCGGGGCAAAGGTCTGTCGGTTCCACAGCGCTGGCCAAGACGTCGCACAAGACCGTGTCGCCCACGTTGATCCCATCTTCACCATGAGTAAATGAATCCGTAGGAATGTCGGCGGTGTTACCGTAGCGGTCTTCGACGGTGGCCGTTTCGCCATTTTCCGAAAAGGCGTGGATGGTCAGGGTGATCACCATTGTCGCGTTATGCTCAGGCGTGGCTTCCTGCGGCTGCTCTTCCCCGTCACCAAAAACCGTTATGTGCCCTTGCCCGTCCACCAGCCCTTTGTCTTCGGCCAGCCAGTCGGGCAGGGTCACTTCTATATCTATGTCGCCGCGTTCCCCTGCATATTCAATCTGGCTCTTGGGCAGCCAGACTTCATCATCATTGCAGGTGAGCAGGATGGCGTCCTCGGTTTCCTGTGTAATGTCGCCGTAAATCGTGAACATTTCTGGTTCGGGCTGCGGCAGCGCCGTTGCTTTCTTTCGGGCCATGTTGATCTCCTAAAAAATGTGCCCGCGACGCTATGGGAACGCCGCGGGCTTGTGGAGGGTAGGGAGGGGAAATTACGCGCGCGAGGGGCAACCGTCGCGTTCAGGGCAATAGAAACAGTCTTCATCGGGGACGGGCGCGTTATCCTTACGGGGGCAGGGGAAGGTGCTTTCGCCGGGGGCGGCATGGGCATGGGCTTGGGCTTTGCCTGCCTTGGATTTTGTCGGAGGTGTTTCATCCGGCACAGGCTCTGTCTGCGTAACCTCGCCCGTGGACATGTCGATATGTTCGCCGGGATCAGCCTGCGGGAGTGAGGCTTTGATATCATCCATTGTCATTGGCTTCGGTTCATCCATACCGAATGCACCAGGCGACATTTCCGACAGGTCGATGGTGTCGTGGATTTCCTCAGCCGTCTGAATGCCCATGAGCAGTTCAGGGGCATAGAGCTTACCGAAGAACGATGCTGCACGGTACCGAAGCATGACTTCCGGCATGGTCTGCCACTTTGAGCCAGCCTTGCCAAACCAGCCTTCTACTACCGCCATATCCATGCTAACCACTGGGCCATCCAGGCGTTCACCTGTAGATTTTTCGATGGCCCAAGCCCGACATTGCCGGTTCATAATCTTGGCTTTATGCTGCACATCTTGGGGAATGTCTTTGCCGCCATTGGGGTTTGATACCCACTTGACTGTGATCCACTCGACTTCCTTTTCGCCAAGCTCTTCAATTGTAAAGCGCAAGGGACTGAACTTGCCGCAGGCGTTGATTGCGGCAATGATAAATTGACTGGACCACGCAGGTCTTCCATCTACGATATAGAGGTTTTGCATGACCATAAGCGGGTCAGCTCCCATGCGCTGACTCATGTTCAGCGCAAGCACGCAGTTGGGCATGGCATTGGGATTTTTTTTCATCCCAACTACCTTACCATATCTCTTTTCTTCAATTTCTGCCCTGTAGGCACTTGGAACTAGCGTGCTGCTAGAGAGCAGTGCCGCCCCCCGTTGCATGAGAGCAAAGCCGCCTGCCGTGAAGAAGCTAAGTTGTGTTTCAGCGGGGAGAGAGCTTGTCTGCGCCTTGAGTTCCGCGAGACTTGTCGAATTAACGCCGGAACGCGCCGCTTGAGATTCTGTTGCAGCCTGAGTCATGAAAGTTACCTCCACCGGCACACATGAAAGGCCGGACAGTATTTTTCTCCGCAGATTTGCGATTTGGGATTTCCGTAAAACAGGCCGGAATGAAGCATGTTCGAGGCAATAGTGAGCAACCCCGGCCCCTCATCGCCACCCACCAGCAGGGAACGTGCGCCAGATATTTCCCCTACCCCTGCCCTGCGCCCTTTGTCAGTTTTTGCGACCTGCAGCCCCATAATTTTTGCTGGGGCGTCAATCGGCAGTCCTGTTGCTCTGGATGCCATGAGCTCATACACGCCCATTTGTGCCGCATGCCCCTTGGTATTAACCTTGCCATCAGCGGAAACGGCGCTTTTGCCCGTCTTGATATCGGCAATGCCCAAGCATCCACGCTCTTCATAAATGCGGTCCAGGGTGCCAGTAAGAATCAAGCCAACGTCTTCAATGGGAAGATCGTCGCAGGTGGCCTCAACAGCGACATATGATTGCTGAGGGGCTATTTGCTCGCAGTACATTTTGTGCAGGGGCAAAGCGATGCTCTCTGCTTCCCGTGGTGAGGATTCCCCCCAATCGACCTCTTCGTCAGGATGATGTATGGCATCCACAACGGCCCCAGCCGCTTCATCAGGTGTAAGCGGGCTACCAGCAATGATCCGCTGATCGAAAAGTGCAGCCCCTGCGTGTACAGCAGTGCCAAGGAGAGCCGCATCGGACGCGGGCAAGCGTAAGCCTTTGACGTGCTTTGCCTCCCACCGGGCAGGGCAATCGAAAAGCTCCGCCAAAGAAGAGGCTCTTATTTTTATAAGATCTTTCATCTCCCCCGCTCCATCTGTATTTTCTTTGCCGCCTCGGCATATGCTGCGTGTTGTTCTGGTCCGTCCAGGCTGCCGACAAGGGCGAAAAGCAAAAGCGCGACCAGAGCCAATGCCCAGCCGCGCCAGTTGCTCACAGGGTTAAGGTCTCGCCACATGTCAGCCCCCTAGCAGTCTATTGCAGATCGCCAGCGCCAGAGGGACAAGCCCGGCTGCGGACACCGCGCGCAGCCAATCACCGAGATACGCGAGTCGAACACTAAGCATATCCACTCCCCAAGGTTTCCGGAAAGTCCAGCCCGGGCTGAACACCGAATGTTCCACAGCACGCCGGGCTTGCCAGTTCATCAAGATAATCTGAACACGGCTCGAATTCATCCGCGTGGTTATCGCAGCGGCCCGTTGCCGCCGTGAGAGTCACAGACACGCCCGCATCAGCTTCAACCGCGCCGCGAGTGCAGGGGCACACGGAAAGCTCACCGCGCCGGATGCCGTTGCGGTCATACACGGGAACCACCATGGCTTCAGAGCGATCCCAGAAGCGGCAATTGCCGCAGATTCTTTCCGAAGAGAGAATTTCAAGGTCATCGTCCTCATGCGTGTAAAATTCTTCGCTCATGGCGGCCCCCGTAAAAGTTGAGACCGGGGATTTACCCCCGGCCTGTATGTAAACCGGCGAGTGCCGGGAGATGTAAAAGCCGGACGCCCAATGCGCCCGGCCCTGCGCAGCCACGGGGAACAAGTAAGGCGTGGCGCGCTTGCCAATTTGAAATTCCGACATTGCCGCCAAGGCGTTGATGTTTCCCTGGCGGTATATGAAAGAAATTCGTTCTGTCTGAATTATTGCCGAACTCTTTTGCAGGTTGTCACCCTGTGGGGTTAGTCACCTCCCCCAGAACCTCCCCGACGCCGTAGATCTTCCGCGACGGATCAACAGAACCCGCCCACCCTGTGGGGCTTTTACTTTCCTCAGCCTTCCCTGTGCTTCGTTTGCCTTCCCGCTCCCGTGGGCTTGCGGCTGTCCTGCACCCGGTACTTGTGGCCTTCCCTTCGCTCTCCCGGCTTGTGCTACTTTCGCCCGTGGGCTGTATTCGCGCTGGCAGTGCGTTGGTGAAGACAGTATGTTCACATTTGTGAACCAAGTCAAGATTTAAATTCACACGAGTGAACAAAGTTGATAAAACAAAAACACCCGCAGTTCAGTGGGCAACAAAAAAGCCCCTCGTGAGGGGCGGGGAGGAAATAGTCAGTAAGGAATAGTGAGCGGTGGGGCCGGGATATATAACTACATAGCCCTGTTCGGCGTAGAGCGATAGTGTCGCCTTACAAGCGTTTCACTGCCATCAGAGTTAACCCTAATGTAGGAACTAACATAGACTATTTTTTTACCATTTCTGGTTTTAGCCACATTACTCACCTCCTCTTTGCGCCAGTTGCGTCTGGTGTCACCGCATCGAGCACAAATTAGTAGGGAGTTCCCGGCCCCAGTTGAAGATGGCATAAGACTTAAGCGTAGAAAAGCCCCCTTTCGGGGGCTGAGCTATATCAAACAACACTCTGGCTTCTGTTGCCAAACCATACCGTCCAACTGCTTGCCTGCTTTTTTCTTATTTGTTCCGCCCCATTGTTTGAAAAAGAATGGGACATCTTGTTGCTGGCAGCTATCGCGAATTTCGGTAACCCAAGATTTTTCCATTGGACGCGAGCCTGGGCCGGATTCGCCGCCAACGATCACCCAGTGTATTCCGGCAAGATCTAGCGGGCCCAAAGAGGCAAGAAGAGGTTCGCACGATAGGAAGCGAACTTCAGCCGGGACATCGCGCAAATTGTCAATTCGATAAGTGTAGGCCATGTTTTCGATACTAACACCCATCCAGACGTTTTGCGGCCACTTTAACTGTGGGGCAAGCTGGCGCAGTCTTTTTGAACGTTTGGTCAATACTTGAAAAACATGGTGGCTGTTTTCAGCCATCACCCCAAAAACTTTTTTGATAAATTCAAGCGGAACGTCTTCGTGGAAAAGGTCGCTCATTGAATTTACAAAAATCAACTTGGGTTTTTTCCATGTGGCTGGGATACCAAGAGCGCTTTCGTGCAGACTGAGCTTGAAGCCGTCTGCATAGTTTGGACTGCCCATTGCCTGAAGGCGCAAGGCCATTTTTTCGGCATAACAGTTTTTGCAGCCTGGGCTAATTTTAGTGCAGCCAGTTAGCGGGTTCCAGCTTGCCTCTGTCCATTCTATTTTTGAAGTAGCCATAATAACCTCTTTATGTAGAGAAACTATAGCACTTTAAATGTAAAAAATCAAACTAGTTCAATTGTTTCAATATTATTAGAAAGCGCATACTTGTTTGAAATAGAGACTTTTTTTCTAATCTTTTTTTCTTTCAACAATTCAGAAATAACACTACTTGCATGTTTTATAATATGTCCATGTGTAACAGTAAAAATATATACACCTCTGTTTGTTGTTATCTCTTTTGCAAGGATTTTCTCTTTGAGTGTCCTTTGAAATACAGGTATTTTACTAGTCATTGAAAATGTTTCATCCAAAAAATGCTGATCATTTTCCGGCATATCTCCCGTAAGCGTAAAGTTTGATTCTCCGTTTACGGAATTATTCCAAGTAGCACTGAGAAACTTCTCTAGACCGAGTGGATGTCGTGTCATAAAAACAAGTCCATGCACCTGATGCGACTTTGTTTTTTTAATAGAAAATGGCGCAAAGTACGTTTCATTAAAGCCAAATTCTTCCTTGCAGTACCTGCAAAATATTTTTGTTATTTCTTTTGGTTTTATGCCCCTCGGAAAATTTGGAAGCCTTGCTGCAAAACCATCCTGTTCGTAAAATCTATTAATGAACGATGCAGGTATAAAAAGGAGAGTATCCGCAGCTTTAATCGCATTCACAGTAGACAGAACCATTTGATAATCAACAATGCCGCATGGGTCTATATAAAAAAAATGTGCAGAATTATTAGGAAATGAGCGTGGCATCAGTGCTTTAAAGCACTCGTCCGCAGATTTGTTTGTAAAATGGCAAGTTATATTTTCAGGCTTTTTGATAAGGTTGCATGCATTTACTTTTAACGGATCGGCGTCGTTCAAGCAGACATGAATCTTTTTTTTGGACAAAAGAGAACCATATTTATTTAGTGCGTTATATATCCGAACCGGACTTCCGGGAATATTTTTAATATCTTGTCCAGGGCCACAATAAAAATCGTAAATATAAATATATGAAATATATGGATGATTTAGAAAGACAGGGAGCCAACCTGTTAAACAGCTTTCAAGAATTTCAAGTTTGAGTATTGTCCCATCATCAAACGGTTCCTCATGGAAGTCCGGCTTTGAAGACACCTAACCCCTCCCTGTTTATTTTAATACCCCACCATCACCCACACAACGCGGCCTACGATAATTTCTTCGCCTTCATTTATGCCCACCCTGAAATCTGGGTAGCTTTCCTTGTCCGGATTCTGGGACTTAAAGACAAACTCCTTACGCGCGAAGTCCACGCCCACGCGCTTAATCACCAGCCCCTCATAAGGGATACGAGCCGCAAAAAGTTCGTTGGCCATAAACTCAGCGCCCAGGCGCACCCCAACAACCGCGCCATGAGGGATCAGCGGCTCCATGCTGTGGCCGCTTACTTTGAGCGCGTAGTCTGACATGCGGAAATATGATGGCGGTGCTGTTACGCTGAACAGTGGCTCAACTTCGGATAGGGCAACCCCAGGGCCAGCCCCGGCCACATCGTAGACGTTGATGGTTTTGAGATCGTCACCTGAGACGGGTATGGGAGGATGCCCGGGCTTACAGATGGAAGGCGTATTGCTGTCGCCAACGCCGGGAATTGCGCTTTTTTGAAAGAAAGCGGCAGGAAGAAAACCCAGGTTTTCGAGGTATTTCATCATATCAGAGAACGTGGCGTTAACGGCTTTTCTATTTCCATTTAGCCATTCTCCAATAACTGTTCTGTTTTTTGTTCCAACAATATCAGAAATCTGCTGGAGAGTCATACCCTCAGCCTTCATCGCCTCGACCCTTGACAGGATTGCGGCCCACGCTTTTTCTGCTACATTTTGCCATTTTTCCATAGAATTGAGCATAGGTGTAACCATCCGTTCACAGCAAGAAACATAGTGTTCTTTTTGGTTGCTTTTATTGTCCACATTTGTGAACATTGTGGGCATGGAAAACGCACTCGAAAAATATCGGAAAAAGTGGGGACTTACTTTTGAACAAATGGCTCAAGGTGCCGGGTTCAAATCGCGTTCTACCGTCCTCCAGCACTGTAGCGGCGTAAGAAAGGTTTCAGCCGAGGCGGCCCTTGCCTACTCGCGTGCATTCGGCATCGACCTTTCCGAACTTCGCCCCGATCTCTGGCCGCCTACAGCACCCCCTGCCATGTCACCCGAATCGGCTGTGCAGGTACACGCGCAGTAAGCAACGCTGCTGCCCGCGCCACGGCCATTTCAACTGCGGCGGCCTCGTCAATGTCTGCCGGGTAGCTGCGGTACAGAGGCTTAAGGAGGGCAGGGGAGAGGATTGTCACGAGCAGGTGGCCCTGCTTCGGTGTGATGTATGCGCGGAAGATTAACGGCTCTGGTTTTGCCATGAAAACAGATTACGGCCCGGAGCGGCTGGAAGGAATTACAATATGAGAGAGCAGTTACAGAGGATTACGTCCCTTCTGGCTCAAGCGTGCGCCACCTATCCGGGCGGCAAGCGCGGAGTTTTTAAGGCCATTGAGCACGAAGAGGGCAAGGGGCTGTCCGAGTCCAGCCTTTACACAGCGTTGAATGCAAACCCTACGGCGCCGGACACGCTGAAAGTGTCGCAACTGGTGAACGTCATGCGCGTAACCGCGGATGTTGCACCGCTGCGCTATCTTGCGGCCATGTTCGGCTATTCCATTGTGTCATACGAGGCCGAGGCCCCGGATGCCCCTACCGCTGAGGGTGAAATGCTCCAGGACTTCCCGGCGGTGGTGCGGTTTCATGAGGTCGGCCTGCGGTATCTGGAGGGCGCGGCGTGCGCTGCTGAGTTGCTGCAGGCGCAGGAAATGGCATTGGCTGAATTACGGCAGACGACAGCAAAGGTCATCGAGGAGGGTAAATAGTCATGGATTCATCGCTCAACCCTCGCAATGCGGTTCGGGCCATCACCCTGCGCCGCCCATATGCAATCGTGTATTGCGCGCTGGATCGTGGCGAATGGATTGTGCAGCCCCGGGAAGTCGCCGGCTCGTTTCGGCTCTCAAAAACAGAGTTCAGGATGCGCTACTGCCTCGAATCGGACTGCCCGCCAAAAATCAAGGTTCTGTTTGAGGGCATACCAACATTCATGCAGTGGCGGACGCGCAATGCGGCAGTGAGGGGCAAATGAACACAGACATTCGCCTCTCAGTTGGGTTCTGGCAGCACCCAAAGACTCGTAAGACTGCAAAGCGGCTTGGCCTTGAGGGTGTGCGCTCATTGCAAATTTTGTGGGCGTGGGCAGCACAGAACCGACCTGACGGCAATCTCACCGGCATGGATTGGGAGGACATAGAAATGGCCGCTGACTGGCAAGGAGACGAGCGGGCATTTTTTGAGTTTTGCCTTGGCGTCTGGATTGACCAAGCTGCCGAAAGCTATGCCCTGCATGATTGGAAAGATCACAATTCATGGGCCAGCGAGGCTGATGAACGCTCTGACAAGGCGCGGTTTTCTCGCTTGGCGACTGTCAATCGTGAAGTATACGAGCGCCTTAAAAGCGATGGCATCAACGCCGTCAGCAAAGAAGAATATGACCGCCTGACCAGCGCTCAGCGTCCGTTTGACGACCGTTTGACGACCGTCGCACGTTCGTCAAACGTCACGCCGTCTCCTGCTCCTTCTCCTGCTCCTACGCATAAAGACAAAGAGGGGGGGGATAACGCGCACGCGCACGTAGCACCTTTCGTGCCAGAAATTCACCCTGAAACTGTTCAGGGTGACATTGAAAATTTGAATCTGGCAGGTTCAGGAGGCGCTGACGCGCGTCAGTCTTTCTCGGAGCCTCCCGCAGAGGTATCACAGAGCACAGGCCCGAAGCGCACAGACTGCCCCAGCAAGGGACACCCGCAGTGGCGGGCATTCCTATCCTGCTGGCAGGTCTACCCTGTGCAGCAGGGGCAAGAGGCAGCGTGGCGGGAATGGATGCGGCTGCACGGCAATGGGACTCTGCCAGAGGCCTATGCGATCAGGGACGCAATCCTGACCTTGGCGCAGGGGGACAGCCGCTGGCAGCGCGGCAAAGTGCCGAACATGGCCAAGTGGCTCAACGGCAAGGGCTGGAATGACAGGCCTTTTGTCGAGCCGGTGCAGCAAGCCAGAGACGGCCCGCCGGTGGCACGGACGCAGCACCAGAAAAACAAACAAAATCTTGAGGGATTGGCGGCATTTGTCGCCGCAGCAGACGAGGAGTTTTCACATGGCTACGAAGCAGAGAATATCGGCAGAATTGGCGCGCATGGCCGTGGCTTACCGGCACCCGTTGGACGCTGACGAATTGCGGGCGCTGGTCAGCACTTGGGATGAGCTTTGCAACGACATCAGCGACGCAGAGTTTATCGCAGCGTGCAAGGCTCACATGCGCAAATCCCCGTTCTTTCCCTGCCCTGCGAATGTGTTGCGGGAGCATGCGGAACGGCCTGTAAAGACGACTTTGCCTGCCCTACCGAAAGAGCCAGAAGAAAAAACACCGCAGTTCGGAAGTCTGGTGCTTGCCGCTTTCAGGGGCGATCCAGAAGCCAGGGCCGCCATGGAGCGAATCAAGGCGGGGAGGGTAGTGCAGTGAAACTTGTCGTCAGAATCGTACCCCGGGCCCAGATGCGCGCCCGGCACGGCGTGGTAAATGGCTTTTCGCGCACGTACAAGGACAAGCTTCAGGCTGCCGAAGAGGAGGCGCTGATGGCCCTGCTCGGACCGTATCAGCCTGCACAGCCGTTTCAAGGGCAGCTACTTCTGGGCGTTAAGGCTTTTCTTCCGATTCCGTCCAGCAAGCCGTCATGGTTTACAGGTAAGCCCAAAGAATTCCAGACCCTGGCTCGAAAAGGCGTTGTGCGCCCAACCACAAAGCCCGACCTGGACAATTTGCTGAAGCACGTCAAGGACTGCCTGTCTAAACTGCGATTTTGGGAAGATGACAAGCTGGTTGTGGGCTACCTGCCGCACACAGGGAAATACTACTCGGACGTGCCGCGCTGGGAGATTGAAATTCTGGAGTGTCCACATGTTTGATTACGCATATCCCGACATGGTGGTGGTCGAGGCAGAGCCGCGGCAGCCAAGAAGGCTCGTCGGCGTTGGTGTTGGTTTTGAGCGCACCCGCAGGATCACCGGATATCTCGTGGGCGATCTGGACAGGTTCAACAACGCCAAGCGGGCAGAGGAACGGGACAGGGCAAAGCATGGGTTGAACCGGGAGGAAGTATGAGTACGGCGGCTGAACAACGGCAGGCACTGCAAGTGAGCTATGTGCCGAAGATTCTGCGCAACATGGCGGAAATCTGCGAAGAGATGGGCGTGGGTGAGAAAACTGTTAAGGCCTGGGTACAAAAAGGCGCGCCCATCGCTGTTGAGGGCGACGGGCGCAAAGTGAGATATAGTGCGGAGATTGCTAGGCTTCAGGCGTGGAGGGTAAGGTAGACAGCTCTCCAATTTTTTCTAATAGCGCATTAATTTTTTCACTCTCTTTTAGTAGTTCTCCACCCCGCGCGCCATGAGAGTTGTTAGATGTCGTATATTCAATTTTTTTATATATTAAATTTATAATACCATGTATTCTTTCCGATTCAATTTGTGAACGGATACTATGATTCAATTCATATGACATTATTTTTTGCGCATCAATATTTTCCTTAGCCAGTTTTGCAGCTTCTTCATTTGCTTCAGCGCTTCTTCTCAGTTCTTCTCGTGTCTCTGAAAGTTCTTGACGTTGAAGTTTAAGCTCTTCTTTTTGAAAATATATGGCGATCATCATCCCCAAAAAGGCTAATCCTGTAAATAATGACTCTATTGATTCTACATTTTTGCCACCTTCCTTGCATAATTCTGTTAGTCCGCCACCCCACAACCATAAAACGACAATCCCGACCCCAATTAACGTAAAAATAACCTTCATGTTTATCCTTGCCGTTTTTGAATAGTTGAAAACCTGTCAACCCCTCCCCAGATACTCCTCAGACCTTCCCAGATACTCCTGAGTCCGTCCTTGTGTAAACCCCATGCTACGCTTCTGCCCAAACAGGAGCGTAAGTCGTGGCCGACAATTTTACTACCGCACACAAATTCACTGCCCAATGGGAAGGTGGTCTTACTGACCACCCCGCAGATCGTGGACAGAT
Source organism: Desulfovibrio sp. 1214_IL3152 (assembly GCF_036763055.1). NCBI lineage: Bacteria > Pseudomonadati > Thermodesulfobacteriota > Desulfovibrionia > Desulfovibrionales > Desulfovibrionaceae > Desulfovibrio > Desulfovibrio sp. 1214_IL3152. The sequence goes on from NZ_JBAIYW010000265.1 coordinate 20,798, forward strand.
AACCAAATACGGCGTCAGCCTTGCATTCCTGAAAGGCGTCGCTGCCGAATCCCAATCCAACCGCGACACCTTGGAGCGTATGGGTATCCGACTGCCTATCACGCGCCAGGTCATTATCGACCTGACCGAAACTCAGGCAGCCAGTCTTTTTCGCTGGCAGTTCTGGGACCGCCTGAAGCTCGATCTTATTCCCCTGCGCCCTGCCGTGGTGCTCTATGACGCCGCAGTCAACAGCGGCCCTGCCCAATCCGTCAAGCTCGCCCAGCGCGGCTACAACCGCTGTGTAGCCTACGGCCAGCCTTTGGTTGTGGACGGCATCATGGGGCCAGCCACCCGCGCCGCCATGCAGCTTGCCGACACGGACAAGGCCCTTACGGCCATGCTCGACGCGCGCGAGGCGTTCTTCCAGACCATCGTTGCCAATAACCCCAGCCAGCAGGTTTTTTTGCGCGGCTGGATCAACCGCGTGGACGATCTGCGCCGTTACGTGCGGGGGCTGTGATGTTTGGATTTCTTGGAAACATTTTTGGCAAGGTACTGGACAAGGTTTCTCCCGACCGCGCGGCAACTCGCGAAGCCCAGAGTCGCATCAATGAAGCCGAAGTTGCTGGCGCACCGGCCAGCCGCCTGCGACTCTGGCGCTCTTTTTTGGGGTGGGTATTGGCCCTGCTGCTTGTATGGGAAATACCCGGACGGCTCATTATCGTGCCACTCTTTTTCCCCGAGTGGGGCAAAACCCTGCCGCCATCTGCTCTGGATACAGTTATGACCCTGCTGCTCGGCATGTTGGGCCTGGGGTTCTAGCTGTGACCGTAGAAATCATGGACGTGCTGCAAATCCTCACACCGCTGGCTATCGCTGTCGTCGGTTATGGGGTTCGCCTCATTTGGAGCGAGATCAAGAGCCAGAGGGCCGAGTTGCGCGAGTACGTGCGCCAGGAGACGTGCAAGGCGCACCGTGCGGATTTGCAGCGGCAAATTGCAGATCTGCGAAAGGATATGTGATGGCAGCTAAGAAGACATCTCAGAAGACACTTAAAGCTGTTTGACGATCATGGCGGTCAGTGATGACGAAGCTCACCCATAAACAACGCCTGTTCGTCGAGGCATATCAGGGGAATGCGACAGCGGCAGCCCTTGCCGCTGGCTACAGCGAAAAAACGGCTCGCTCCATTGGGCGTGAAAACCTGACAAAACCTTACATTCTTGACGCAATTAAAGCGCGGGAGATCAAAGCCCTTTCTACCCTCATTGCCGGGCGGGAAGAGCGCCAAGAGTTTCTTACCGATGTCATGCGCTGCGTCGAAGAGGCAACCAAGGACAGGCTTAAGGCCTGCGACCAACTCTCAAAAATATCTGGCGACTATATCGACCGCCATATCATAGAGACCCCAGATTCTCTCGGCGTTGCCATCTGTGAGCAGAGGTCGATTGCTGCCAGAGAGCGGCTTCTTTCTATACGTGCCGAACGCGAAGCTAGGGCAAGAGAAAGCGACAGAGACAACCCAGGGGTGGCTGGTTAGTATGATCTATCCACTGTTCGATTACGCCGACCGGGTCGCCGGAGAAAATAAGGCCCCATTCATCGATCTGCCGTACCTGCACACGTTCTGCGATGCGCTCCAGGACTGTGTTGCCGGTTGTCTGCCGAACGGAGCCAAGAACCTCGCCTGCTGCATCGCGCCCCGCCACTACAAGACCAGTTTCGGGGCCCGTTCTTTCCCCGCCTGGTGCTTCGCCGAGGTCGCGCCCGACTGCGAGTTTATCCTCACATCCTACTCCGATGAGCTGGTCACCGACAGCGCGGTGGCCATCCGCCAGACCATCACGCAGCCGTGGCATATGGAACTTTACCCGCATCTGCGTATTTCCGCCGAAGACCGGGACCTCAAAAACTATTTCAAGACCACGGCCGGGGGCAGCATCTACGCCGCGCCCATCGGCGGCACAATTACCGGCTTCGGCGCCGGGAAGGTCCGCCGGGGCTTCGGCGGGGCCATCATCTTTGACGACACCATGAAGGCGGCGGACTCCAAGTCCGCAACCAAGCGCCAGAACGTCATTGACTACTACAACGGCACACTGAAGAGCCGGCGGAACTCGGTCCACAATACGCCCATCATCCTCATTGCGCAGCGCCTGCACCCCGATGACCTGCTCGGCTGGATTTTGAAGAACGAGCCCGAGGACTGGCACGTCGTCACCTTCCCGGCCGTGCGCGAGGGGGAACCGCTCAACCCGGTGACCTGCTCCCTGGAGTTCCTCGAAAAACTCAAGATCGTGGCCCCGCACACCTATTGGTCGCAGTACATGCAGTCGCCCATGATTCAGGGCGGCAATATCATCAAGCTCGACTGGTGGCAGACCTATAACCCGGCCCAGGGGCAGCGCGGCGGGCTCATCTTTCTCACGGCGGACACGGCGTACAAGTCCAAGAAGGACAGTGACGCCTCTGTCATTCGCGCATGGGAGGGCACCAGAGATCATCTGTACTGCCTCGATGCCGTCTATGGCCGGTGGGAATTCCCGCGCCTACTCAAGGAAGCTCAGGAATTCTGGCAGAAATGGCAGCAGAAAGGCGCGCGCGAGTTCTGGGTCGAGGACAAGGCCACCGGCACCCCTCTGGCCCAGACCATGCGCGACAACGACATCCCGGCCGAGGACTGGCGACCGGGCGACTTCGATTTCCCCGAGGACAAGGTCGGTCGCATGAATGAAGCGGCCTGGTCCGTTCACGGTGGGCATGTGCTCATCCCTGAAGGCAACGCCGAAGTCGTCATCGACGAAAACACCATGCTGAATGTCGATGCGCAGTCTAAGATGCTGGTAGAAGAGTGTGCGGCCTTTGCGCCGGACATGTCCCATTCCAATGACGACCACTGTGACACCCTCACCATGGCCGTGTCTCTATGGCGCAACGCGGGGGGCGGAAGGTGATGCGAGGTAGAATACTCACGCGCAGACGTCCCGCGCTTGTTATGGGAAGCCGCAAACGGACGCAGAATATGCTGCTCTCGGGCGGCGGGGCCGAGACCTTGCAGGACCGGGGCTCGCGCTCCACATCCAGCGTGCACACGCTGAACCCGTATTACAACAACAACTTTCTCGCGCGCTGGCAGGAGTATATCCGCTGGTATATGACCTCGTGGGAGGCGCGGAAAATTATCGACATCCCTATCGAGGACGCCCTGCGCAAGCCCGTTGAACTACGTGGTATGGCCCCGGATGACGAAAATAAACTCTGGGACGCCTACCTCGCTCTTGACGCCGATCGCCAGATTCGTCGGGCGCTCATTCAGGAACGCCTGCTCGGCGGCGCGCTCATCCTGCCCGTGTTCATGCGGCCGGAGGAGGAAAAGACCGCCGACCGGCTCAACTACAACACCCTGCAGCCGGGCGACCTCAAGGCTCTCAACGTGGTCGACGTCTCGCGCCTGTCGCGCCCGAACTACGATACCGACCCCTTCAGCCCGGACTACGACCGCATCAACAGCATCCTCGTGAACGGCACCGAGGTGCACGTTTCCCGCTGTCTGGTGCTCGACGGCAACGCCCTGTTCAACCGGGCCGCGCAGACCGTGTTGGAAAACTTCCGCTTCAATCCTTGCGGCTTCGGCGAATCCAAGCTCGCCACCCTGTACGATCTCCTGAACCGCGTAGTCGGAACGCAGCAGGGCGCGTATCACCTCGTGAATATGTCCTCCTGCCTGCTCATTGAGGCCGACAACCTGCGTAGCGTCATTGCTTCCGACTCCCCGGCGCTCGCCAAGTTGCGCGAGATTATCGAGCAACTATCCCTGTACCGGGGGGCCATCGTTGACGCCAAGGGCGCGAAAATCAACCAGCACAGCGCGAGCTTCGGCTCCGTGCCCGAGCTGGTCATGACCTTCGCACAGCTCCTGTCCGCCGCATCCGACATTCCGGCTACCCGTTTTCTCGGCCAGGCCCCCGGAGGCCTCAACGCCACCGGCGAGAGCGACCAGAACAACTATTACGACATGGTGCAAGCCTACCAGCGCCTCACGGTCATGCCGGTGCAGCGCCGCATCTTCGACTGGATAGGGGCCACTCTCTGGGGCTGGAAAGACTGGACCGCCCGTTCCGCCAAGTTGGAAATGCACTACCCGAGCCTCAAGACCATGTCGGAAAAGGAAGAAGCGGACATCGCCCAGATTTACGCCACCATCGTGCAGGGTCTTGTGGATTCTCAGGTCATCAGCTCCGAGGGCGCGGTCAAGGAACTTATCGAGCGCAAGATATTCCTTACTCCGGTCGAGGCCATGGAATTTCTGGAGAGCGACCCGGACATCGCCGACCCCTTCGGCGGGCAGGGATTCGGGAGGGTCGCGTAATGCCCATCTTCCTGAACCGAGACACCGCAAAACGCATGCCCAGGGGCAAACGCCGGGCCGCACCAGTGAGGTCGCCGCGTCGCGTGTCTTTGGAGGTTCGGCGGGCTATCGGTGCCACCATGCGCGGGCTTATTGAGGACGTTGAGAACCTCATTCCTTGGCTTGCTGGCGAAGCAACCCCATCACAGGCCGCACAGGCATTGCGGGAATTGCAGGACCGCTGGCGCATCATCTACGGGGCCGATGCGCAGCGCTTGGCATCAAGGTGGGTGTCCGAAGTGAGCAAGGACACCAAGTTGCGGTTGGAAAAAAATATCGCTCGCTCCTTGGGTGTCGATATGACCGCTATCTTCGACGACAAGGTAGTTTTTGACGCTGCAGAACTCATGAGCGTGGAAGCCCGGGGGCTCATTACAACTATCCCTGGAGAATACCTCGACGGGGTGACGCGCGCGGTACTCGATAACTATCAGCAGATACAGCAGCCCGAAGGCCGTAGCCTTGCGGAACAGATCCAGCACCTCGCTGGCGTTTCTGATTCCAGGGCGCGCATCATCGCCAGAGATCAGACAAGCAAAATCAACACGGCCATCAATCAGGCTCGGCAACAAGAAGTAGGCATAGAGGAGTACATCTGGCGAACACGAAAAGATGCTCGTGTAGTTGGTAAGCCAGGTGGACTTTATCCCAATGGGAACCGTACCCACGGCAACCATTGGGAACGCGAGGGGCAGGTATATCGGTGGGATCAGCCTCCGGTCGACGGACATCCTGGCTATGCCATTAATTGCCGTTGCTTTTCTGAACCCATTATTGACGTAAGCAAATTGAGGAACGCGGTATGACGCGCATTCTAAAAAAAGAGTTCATCAACCGAGCGCCCGCGCGCTTCACAGATTGGCGCATTGACGATGACGGGTTCTTGCGTGTGACAGCCGTCGTGCTGAAAGAGGGCGTCTACCCCTATGGCGCGGATGAAGCGGGCACCGCTGCAACACTGCCTGGCATTGACCCGGTGCAGCAGTATATCCCGGCCTCGGAATTTACGGAAAAGGCTCTGGACAGTCTGGAAGGTAAACCAGTTGTCATCAACGCCCATGAATGGCGAGACGCAGGCAATGCGCTTGTTGATGGCCTCACGATTGGTGCAGTGGCCGGACGCCCGTATATGAAAGACGGTGAAATCGTCTGTGACTTTCTTATTATGGACCAAGACACCATTCGCAAAGTGCAAAACGGCGAATTGGTCGAGGTTTCGTCAGGATATAACGGCACCCTTGTCGTAGGCGAGGGAAGCTTCGGCGGTCGCCATTATCACGGCACACAGACCGACCTTGAATTCAATCACGTCCTGCTGCTGCCCGAAGGCATGGGCCGGTGCGGTTACGACGTGCGCATCATCAACAGCCGCGAGCCATACTCCGGCAAACAATCAGAAGGAGCAGGAGACATGCCCACCACTCTGAAGGTGACCGTCGGCAATCGCGCGCGGTCGTACAAGTTCCAGAACGAAGAAGACGCCGCCCAGGCCGAGGAAATGCTCAACGAGGAAAAGGCCTTCAACGCCGAGGCCGTCAGCGCGGCCATCGCGGCCAAGACCGACCTGGAAGGGCAGATTTCCGAATTGCAGAAGCAGCTCGCCGAACACGACCAGCACCTTGCCGACGCCAAGAAGCAGATCGAAGAGTTGCTCACCCCGGCCGCGCAGGAAGCCATGGCCGAGGAGTTCGTCGAGCAGAAGGACGCCGAAGACGCCATCATCGACGCCGAAACCGACAACATGGAAGGCGGCAACGCGGAAGCAGATGAAGAAAAAGAAGAATTCGGCAATGCCCTCAAAAAGTGCAATAGCATGGCCGAGCGCCGCAAGGTGACTGTGGCCCGCGTCATGAACATGCGCGGACTGAAGGTCGACGACTGGAACCAGGACGCCTTTGACGGTGCGTTCGAGATTCTCGCCGCCAATGCCAAAGCGAAGGCCAAGAGTAAAGAAAAAACCGGGCGCGTTCTCAACGGCTCCCGCACTCCCGGCAAGGGCGGATCCCAGCCCGCCAACAACCGCGAGCGCATGCTCCGGCCCATGAAAGCCCGTAACGCGAAGCCCGAAAGCAAGTAAGGAGAACGACCATGCCCAACACTTACAACCCCGTGCGCAACGGTTTTGCGCAGAGCTCGTACAAGGACCAGCAGGGCACGGCGCTCGCCGGTTCTCTGGCCTTTGCCAGCGACAAGAATCTTGTGGACGCCTTCATCGTCGGCGACGTGGGCGACGACGGTCTTGAAGCGGGCCTCGCCGTTATCGCAGGCGTCGCGACCGACGTGCAGC
>NZ_JBAIYW010000413.1:0-1347 GCF_036763055.1 Desulfovibrio sp. 1214_IL3152
CCGTGACGGATCTGGACGGCTACGCGCCTTTTATCGCTTCGGGCATGCTTTCCGCGCCCAAGGCGCGGGTTTTGCTCATGCTGGCGCTGGCCCGGGCCGCCCGGCAGGGAACAGACAGCCCACAGGCGCTGTTTGCAAGTGTGCGCCGGGCTTTTGAGCGTTGCCGCGAGGTGTAGAAACGCGGAACATGAGGATATTTTTGCTGTTTGCGCCGGGTATGCCGCGTCGCAGAGGCATTTGACTTGCCTGACGGGTTGAAAAGACGCACAATCGCCCAGCGCTGCCCTGGCGACGTGTTGCCGTATCGCCCGGCGTTGTGTCGTGCAGGCATAACTCATGCTATTTATGCAACCGTATTTTAAAGGTTTACGGCGCTCTTCACGGCACGTAGCCATTAACCCCGCCTCAAGATCAAAGGAGCCGCAGAAGCATGTCATACCGCTTCATTCCACAGCTTGCGGATGAGGAAATCCGCCTCCGCCAGGAGGAAGGCCTGCGCCGGACAGTGCGCCGTGCCTGGAACTCTCCCCAATACAGCAGCAAGCTGCGCGCCTGTGGTCTTGAATCTGACGGCGCCATTGGCCTGGATGACCTTTCGCGTCTGCCCACAGTGGACGTGGACGACCTGCGCGAGGGATATCCCCTGCCTCTGCTGTGCGTGCCGCCCGCTGAGGTGGTGCGCGTTCACGCCTCCAGCGGAACCACGGGCAAGCGCAAGATTCTGGCCTATACGGCGGCGGACGTGGAAACATTCAATCTGCAGATGGCCCGCTGTTATGAGCTGGCCGGGCTGACCGCCGAAGACCGCATGCAGATAGCCGTGGGTTACGGCCTGTGGACGGCCGGAGTGGGTTTTCAGGGCGGCAGCGAAAAGATGGGCATGCTCACCGTGCCTGTGGGACCGGGCAATCTTGAGATGCATTTGCAGCTTTTACAGGACCTTGAATCCACCTGTTTCGGCGCCACGGCCTCTATGGCCCTGCTGCTGGCCGAAGAGGTGGAACGGGCCGGCCTTGGAGAGCGGCTCAAACTGCGCAAGATGATCTGCGGGTCTGAGGCGCGCAGCGAAAAAATGCGCCTCACCATAGAAAGCAAGCTGGGACTTGAGGGCTGTTACGACATCGCGGGCATGACAGAAATGTACGGTCCCGGCACGGCCATAGACTGCGATGCCCACGACGGCCTGCACTATTGGGCGGATTTGTTTATCATCGAGGTGCTTGATCCCGTCACCCTGCAGCCCGTGCCTGAGGGCGAGGTGGGCGAGATGGTGGTGACCAGCCTGTGCAAGGAGGCCGTGCCGCTGTTGCGCTATCGCACCCACGACCTGTGTCGCCTGTTGCCGGG
>NZ_JBAIYW010000210.1:0-1344 GCF_036763055.1 Desulfovibrio sp. 1214_IL3152
TGCCGACTCCCACGACTTTGACGACGAGCGCCTGCCCTATTGGACGGAACTCTGGCCGTCAAGCGTGGCTTTGGCCTCATGGCTGCATGAGCGCCGCCATGTGATCGAAGGGCAAAACTGCCTTGACCTGGGCTGTGGCCTGGGCCTCACGGCTATGGTGGGCCAGTGGCTCGGCGCACGGGTGACGGCTGCGGATTATGAAGAAGAGGCCCTGCGCTTTGCCGCCCGCAACGCGAAGCTCAACGAGGTTTCCCAGGCTCTGTGGACAGTTATGGACTGGCGCTGTCCCGCTGTGCGGTGGGGCAGCATGCACCGCATCTGGGGCGGCGACATCATGTATGAAAAACGCTTTGTAACACCGGTACTGCGCTTTCTGGGCCATGCCCTGGCCCCTGACGGCGCGGCATGGGTAGCCGAGCCGGGGCGTTCGGTTTACGATACGTTCCTGCACGCCCTGCAAAGCGGCGGCTGGCACGGAAGGCGGGTGTACGCCCAAAAGGTGGAAGCCCTCTACGCCCAGCCCGTACCCGTCACCGTGCAGGTATGGGAAATCCGCCGCGCCTGACGCGGCCGCAACACAAAAGAACAGCGCTCCGCCCTTGCGGGCGGGAAGCGCCGCAGGACACTGTTATGGGAAATCTTGCACGCTTTGGCGTTTCACTGGATCAAGACCTGCTGGAACCCTTTGACGAACTTTGCCGGCGCAAAAGCTATCCCAATCGTTCCGAAGCCATACGCGACCTTATCCGCAAGGCGCTGGTGGAAGAAAAGTGGAACAGCGACGCCCACGGCGCCGGCACGCTCACCCTGGTTTATGACCACCATAAAAACGATCTTTCCCGCCGTCTTGTGCAAATTCAGCACGACGACCATGACCTTATCGTCACCACCCTGCACGTACACCTTGACCACTACAACTGTCTTGAAGTGCTCGTGCTCAAAGGCGAGCCCAAGCGCATGCGCGCCCTGGCCGACAAGCTTATCGCCTGCCGCGGCGTCAAGCACGGCACTTTCACCGGCACTACCACAGGAGAGGACCTGGCATAATGGAAGACGTGCAAAGTCATGCCCCGCAGATTCCCCTGAACATAGACCGTGTGGGCGTGCGGGAACTCCGGCTGCCGCTGCTCGTGCGCGACCGCACCAGGGGTACGCAACAGACCGTTGCCAGCGTGGACCTTGGCGTGGACCTGCCCTCTGCGTTCAAGGGTACCCACATGAGCCGCTTTGTGGAGGCGCTGGAGCAGTGGAATGATGAAATCAGCTACCAGTCGGTGCGCCGCCTGCTGCAGGACATCAGGCAGCGTCTGGAGGCCCGGCGGGCTTACGCGCGCTTCTGCTTTC
>NZ_JBAIYW010000612.1:0-1339 GCF_036763055.1 Desulfovibrio sp. 1214_IL3152
CCGCTCAATTCCAGGCTCACAAGGGCGGAGGCGTGGGGTGTTCCGCCTACACAGACAGCGCCCACAAGGGGAACGTCGGCCAGGATGGGGGCAATGCAGGCCGCTGCCAGACGTGCCGCCGCCGCATAGGACGGCGGAAAGGCAATGATTGTCCAGGCCGCTGCCTGATTTTCATGTTCGCGCCAGAAGCCGAGCCGGTCGTTGCTTTGGGTTTCGCGCCCATGCCCGGCACTGGAGCCGAAATGCATGTGCGCGAGAGCCAGCCCTGTTTTTATGGCGGCCCGCCATGTGGGCGGCGTTGCTTCATAGGCGTCGGCGGCCAGGGTGTCTTCCAGGCGCGTGTCTTCCATCCATTGGGGCCACTGGCCGTCAGGCGCGCTGTCGGACTCTGGTGCGGTTGGTGCGGACATGCGAGGGGTTTCCTGCTACTGGGCCATGCCGTCCATACCGGCAAGCCATGTTCTGAGCTGGGCCACTTGCGCGGCCACGGATTGCGGCCCGGTTCCGCCGAAGGTTTCACGCCGCTGTACAGCGGCCGTATAGTCCAGCACTGCGTACACGTCTTCATCAATGCGTGGCTCAAGGGCCTGCATTTCGGGCAGGGTAAGGTCTTCAAGCCCTTTGCCCTGCTTTTCCGCCGCAGCCACACATTGACCGGTAACATGGTGCGCCTCGCGGAAGGGAAGCCCCTTGCCCACAAGATAGTCGGCCAGCTCCGTGGCGTTGAGGAAACCGGCCTTGCAGGCTTCGCGCATGCGCTCCGTGCGAAAGGAAATTTCTTCCATCATGCCGGCCATGAGCCGCAAAGATGTTTCCACTGTCCTGTCGGCGTCAAGAAAACCTTCCTTGTCTTCCTGCATGTCGCGATTGTAGGCCAGGGGCAGGGCTTTCATGGTTGTAAGCATGCCCATGAGCGAGCCGTAGACGCGCCCGGTCTTACCGCGCATAAGCTCCGCCACATCGGGATTTTTCTTTTGCGGCATGATGGAGGAGCCTGTGGCGTAGCTGTCCGGCAGGCGGACAAAGCCGAAAGCGGGATTGGCCCACAGAATGATCTCTTCGCACAGGCGAGAGAGGTGCATCATGATGGTGGAGCCGCCAAACAGGGCTTCAAGAACAAAATCCCTGTCGGACACGGCATCCATCGAGTTGTTGTAAACCCCGGTAAAGCCCACGTCCTCAGCCACGCTTTGCGGGTCAAGCGGATACGTTGTGCCTGCCAGAGCGGCTGCGCCCAGGGGAGAGACGCGCACCCGGTCAAGGCAGTCTTCAAGGCGCATGGCGTCTCGCCGGAACATCCAGGCATAGGCCAGCAGATGGTGGGCCAGGCTCACGGGCT
>NZ_JBAIYW010000365.1:0-1338 GCF_036763055.1 Desulfovibrio sp. 1214_IL3152
CGCTGCCGCAGGGCGCGCCAGAAGGCCGCCAGAACCCTGCCTGCGGCCCTGAAGCCCATACGCCGCACGGGGCCGTCATAGCCGCGCATTTCTTCGCTGCAACCCTTCAGATTTTCCCCGTACATGCTGTAGGCATAAACGGGAAGGCCCCGCTGCCTGAGCTGCACAACCTCACGAAATATAAAGGTCTCCGAGGACAAGGGGAACCACAGCAGCACATAGGCTATCACCGGGGGCATTGCCCGCCGGTCGCGTTCCGCTCCCGCTTCTGTGGCATCGCCACTGGTAAAAGACATGTCGGTCTCCGCATCAAACGAGAGCCGGGCCATAAGGCCCGGCCGGAGTGCTGTTTTTATTCGCCCAGGGATTCTTCGGCGTGTTCGCGCTTGTATTTTTCAACAATGGCCTGTGCCTTGGGAATCTCTTCTTTTACGGCATCAAGCGCCTTGCGGATATGCTCTTCCGTATGGGCGGCCGAGAGGAAGAAACGCAGCCTGTCCGTGCCCTCCTTGACTGCCGGGAAGGTGATGGGCATGACGTAGACGCCGCGCTTGAACAGGGCGTTGGACAAAAAGCCCGCCACCATGGGGTCGCCCACCATGACAGGCACAATGGCGTATCCCTGGGCAGCGCCCGTATCAAGGCCGATGCTCGAGGCGTACTCCACAAAAAACTTGGAAATTCTCTGCAGCTTGTGTACCCGTTCCGGCTCACGCAGCATGATGTCAAGCGCCTTGTGGCAGGCCACGGCAATAACCGGGGGCATGCCCACACTGAACACAAAGCCCGGCGAACCGTACTTGAGAAATTCAACCAGTTCATGCCGGCCGGCGATAAAACCGCCGCAGCCGCACATGGACTTGGAGAGCGTGCTCATCCACATGTCCACTTCATTGGCGTCAATGCCGAAGTGCTCGTGGGCGCCGCGCCCGGTTGCGCCCAGCACGCCCAGCGAATGGGCTTCGTCCACCAGCAGCATGCAGTCATACTGCTTTTTCAGCTGGATGATGCGGGGCAGATCGGGAATATTGCCGTCCATGCTGAACAGGCCCTCAGTGACGATAATGGCCCGCTTGTGCTCGGCGCGCTTGGCCTTGAGGATTTCCTCAAGGGCGTCGCAATCGTTGTGATTGTATGAGTAGCGCGCCGCGTGGGACAGACGTGCGCCCTGGATCAGCGAGTTGTGGGCCAGACCGTCATGAAAGATGGCGTCGCGGTGGCCGAGCAGAAAGCCCAGAGTGGATACGTTGGTGGCATGGCCGCTCACGTACACGATGCTGTCTTCCACGCCGTACAGGTCGGCAAAGGCGCGCTCCAGCGCACGGTGGGGCGGGCGCT
>NZ_JBAIYW010000015.1:0-1337 GCF_036763055.1 Desulfovibrio sp. 1214_IL3152
TTCGTGCACCGTATCGCCGCTCCGCGCGGCATAGGCGGCAAAATCGCTCTCGTCCACCGGGCTGTCGGTCACCGCCACATGAAAGCGCCCCATCTGCTGAAGACGACAGATATCGCCCACGCTGATGCGCTGCCCGGCCCTGAACTCCGGCCCCTTGAACTGACCGGGATCTATGCGGGTCATGTCGTGCGCCACGGTATGGCCCACGGCTTCCTCAACAGGAACCACACGTATTCCGGCGGCTTCCTGCCGGGGGGCCGCCTTGATTTCGCGCCGGGCCACCACATAGGGAGCCTCGCCCTGGCATCCCCGGCATACGGGACCGTCTTCCGCCGGATACGCCTCGCCGCAACCGGGACAGCAGACAATGCGCGTCATGTGCTTATGGCCGATAAAGCGGCGCTTTATGGTCACAGGCTCCACATTGCAGATACTGTCTCCGGCCTGTTCTATTTCGGATTCAAGGCGCGGCACATCCTGGTCTTTCTTGGGTTTTTCCTTGAAGAACCAGGCCTTGATTTCCGGGTAGGCAGCCATTTTTTCCGGGTCCAGACTTACGCGCACGCCTTCGCCCGTATGTTTGTCAAAAAGCGAAACAGCATAACGCCCCAGATTATGTATTTTCATCCAGCCGTTGCCGATGCTGCACAGGGTGAGCAGTTGCACGGCGTCGGGCAGGCATTTGCCGGACTCCACCACGGCCTCGAAAAGCGTGCCTTCGGGAATGTGCTTTTTGGCGAGCTCCACCATATACCCGCCCACAAGCAGTCCAGGCGCGGCATAGCCATGAAAATTTTCCGCCAGGCGCCGAAATTCGTCGAATGTATAGGAACCGATATTCATGCGTTTCTCCAATGCTGCTGCCCCTGCCGGAGCGGATGCGAATGCTGTTTTGACCCTGTGTAAGCCAATTCGTCTGTTCTGGCTAGCTGTGCGCCGCTTTTCTCCACCTGTGCGCCAAAAGCCCCGCACACGCGGATAACGCTGATTTTCACGCGCGCGACCGTTAATCCGCATAAGGCTCTGACGTGGTATAACAATTGGACGTTACTGCAAAAATCACCCTTTTTCAGCAAAGCGTGCATTTTTTTGCGCCAGCAGGATGCGGGCCTGCTCAAGATCGGCGGGACAGTTGCAGTTAAAGAAAGGTTCGTCCTCTTCCGGCCCGTAGTCCACAAAGTGCCGCAGGTCGCCTGGAACCATCAGGCCCAGCTTGCGTTCGCCACGGGCCAGGGCCGCATCAAAATACGGCAGGGCCGCCACCTCATAAATCGCGGTGAGAGACTCCACACGGCCGGTATTCCGCGCGCGGTAGGCCGTAACCAGCGTTTGCGGGG
>NZ_JBAIYW010000024.1:0-1330 GCF_036763055.1 Desulfovibrio sp. 1214_IL3152
TGGCGCGCCCCCGGCCTCGGGGCCGGGGGCGGAGCCATGATCACTGTGGGAAACCACTATATCCCCTATTCAGCGGCCTCAGCTTCTTCAGCCGGGGCTTCAGGAGCAGGCTCTTCTTCATAGGACTGGTGGTCGGACACAACCTTCACCGGAACCAGCGCGACAACGCTGGGGTGCAGGCGCACACGCACGGGGTGTTCGCCCAGGGTGCGGATGGGGGCGTCCATAAGGATGCGGCGGCGGTCAACATCCACACCAAGGGCGGCGATGGCGTCGCCGATGATGGTGGTGGTGACGGAACCGTACAGCTTGTCGTTGTCGCCCACGTGCATGGTGATGACCACGTCAAGGGCTTCAAGACGGGCCTGCATGGCCTGGGCTTCAGCGCGCAGGGCGTCCATCTGGGCCTGCAGCTTGTTGCGTTCCTGTTCAAAAACTTTCAGGTTGGCCTGCGAGGCCACCATAGCCAAGCCCTGGGGCAGCAGAAAGTTGCGGCCGTAACCGGGCTTGACATCAACCACATCACCAAGGCTGCCGAGATTTTCCACGTCGGCGCGAAGTATCAGTTTCATGTGCGCCTCCTTAGATGCTGCTCTTTTTCTGGACGCCGGAATCGTGCGTCGCGGTGTAAATGAGCAGGGCCATCTGACGGGCGCGCTTGATTTCGCGGGTCAGCAGGCGCTGGTGGTGCGCGCAGGTTCCGGTGATGCGGCGGGCAATGATCTTGCCGCGCTCGGTGATGAAATCACGCAGAATGTCAGGGCGCTTGTAGTTCAGGGGCAGGTCCTTGTCTGCGCAGAAGCGGCAGAACTTGCGGCGCGGGGCAAATTTTTTCTTGAAGGCCATCTAGGCAACCTCCCCGGCCACTTCGTCGGCCAGCTTGACGGTCACAAACTTGAATACGCCGTCGTTCATGCGAATGTTGCGTTCCAGTTCGGCCACCAGAGGAGCCGGACCCTGGTACACCAGACGCACGTAGTAGCCGCGCATCAGCTTGCGCACCGGGTAGGCGAGGTCGCGCATACCCCAGTTGTCCACTTCTTCCATAACGCCCTTTTCACGCTCGATAATACCCGTGAACGTGCTGATCACGCCCTCGCGGTTTTCGGCGGAAAGCTCCGGTGAAAGGAGCAGCAGGGTTTCAAATTTCCGCATTGTGTTTCTCCTTGTGGATTGACAGCCCGCACACACGGGTACGGGCAAGGAACGTGTTGTATACTGCCCGCCATGCGCCCTGTCAAGCACACAATGCGTTTGGCATGCATTGCCGGAAGCCGCAGCCCCTGCCGGACATGCCGCCTGCCGGACCCATTGCGGCGCGCGGTACGGC
>NZ_JBAIYW010000379.1:0-1329 GCF_036763055.1 Desulfovibrio sp. 1214_IL3152
CGCCAGATAGCCTGCGCTTGGCCCGGTCTGGTGGTCTGGTGTTCCGCTGGTGCGTCCGGCAGCCCGCCGTCCGCTATCCCGGCGCACGGGCGTTATTTGTGCAGCTTTTCGGCAATAAGCTCGCGTATGATCTTGCTCAGGCCGGGCAGGTCCGGCTTGGACACCTGCTTGTCGGCCCCGACCTTGACCCCCTTGGCGTACAGGGCATCTGTGATAAGGGAGGAAAAGAGGATCACCGGCAGGGTGCTCAGTCCGGGAGTATCGCGTATTTTGGCCGTGAGCATGTGTCCGTCCATTTCGGGCATTTCAATGTCCGAAATGACCAGATGCACCATGTCGGTAAGTTCCTTGCTCTGGGACTGGGCCTCGCTGTGTGTTTTTTGCAGATATTCCCAGGCTTCGCGTCCGCTGGCCACGGCCGTAACGCGAAAACCGGATTTTTGCAGCGAAGACTTGATGATGTGACGCAACGAGTTGGAGTCGTCAGCCACAAGCAGGTGAAACTGGCCTGCGCCTTCCACGGGCGTGGTGTCCACCTTGATCTGTGACATATCAAGGGTGCTGTCCAGACTGGCGAGGATTTTTTCCATATCCAGGATAAAGAGCACACGATCCTGAATGCGCAGTACGCCGGTAATACTGTCGCGCGAGTAGTTCTGTACGTACTGGTTGGGCGGCTCAATGCGATCCCAGGTCATGCGGTGGATGCTCGTTACTGCTGAAACCAGAAAGGCTGCCTGCACGCCGCTGAACTCGGTGACAATGACCTTGGCATTGTCTTCGGTCGCCATCTCCTTGCCGAGCCATGTGGCAAGGTTGAGAATGGGCAGCACCTTGCCCCGCAGGTTGAATGTGCCGAGCACCGAAGGATCGCACTTGCTGGGTACGCTGGTGATGTTGGGCAGGCGGATGATTTCCAGCACCTTGGCGACGTTGATGCCATAGTACCCGCTGTAGGCGCTGCCGTCCGGCTGCTTTTCGTCTATAAGAAATTCAATGATTTCAAGTTCATTGTTGTTGACGTTGAGCATGCTGTTTTGCGACATGGCTACCATCCTGTCTGCCTGCGCATGGCGCGCGGCAGGGCTTGTGTGCTGACGTGAAGCAATATCCGGCTCCGGGGCGCGGGACCGCTGTTGTCATTATCGGCCGAAATGCTTTTTCTCTTAGAGCGGCAGCAGGGCGACAGCGTGGTTTTTCACTGTTTTTTTGCTTGCTGCCGGAATCTTTTATGGCCGTGCATCTGCCGGAGGCCGGATTGTTCTTGCGGGCGAAGGCCCCAATGCTCCGGTACAGGTCGCATGCCGCTGCCGGGCGGGCCGGGGCCGC
>NZ_JBAIYW010000579.1:0-1324 GCF_036763055.1 Desulfovibrio sp. 1214_IL3152
ATTCTCAAAGTTTAAGGCACGCTCACTTCGGCGTTTAACCGCGCAGATAAACTGCGCTTACGCCTCCGTAGCGAACGTCTGCTCACGCAGCCGCCAGAGCAATTTCAAAGTGAAATTGCTCTAGGCCGGTTTTCGGACCGGACACGAACCGAAAGCTGGAACATATGAATATTGCGCCCGCGCGGCTTGCAGCCGGCCGGACGTGAAATCACGGGGGAGAAACCTTGC
The DNA here is from genome assembly GCF_036763055.1 of Desulfovibrio sp. 1214_IL3152. Classification (NCBI taxonomy): domain Bacteria; kingdom Pseudomonadati; phylum Thermodesulfobacteriota; class Desulfovibrionia; order Desulfovibrionales; family Desulfovibrionaceae; genus Desulfovibrio; species Desulfovibrio sp. 1214_IL3152. The sequence goes on from NZ_JBAIYW010000579.1 coordinate 229, forward strand.
TTGACAAGGCTTCTCCCCCGCGGTTTTTAGGGCAATGCGGCGCTGTCCCCCGGCTGAGGGCCATTGCAGCACACCATGCGATGCCTCCCCACGAAACATTCTGACGGAGAAAACGATGAACATCGGCATTATCAGATGCATGCAGACAGAAGACTTCTGCCCGGGCAGCACGGACTTCAAAATGGTGCGCGAAAGAAAAGGCGCATTTGAGGGTATTGAAGAGGATATCAATATCACGGGCTTCATTTCATGCGGCGGCTGTCCCGGCAAAAAAGCCGTGCTCCGCGCGCAGGATCTTGTCAAGCGCGGGGCGGATACCATTGTTTTCGCATCCTGCATTCAAAAGGGTACGCCCATCGGCTATCCCTGCCCGTTTGCCAAAAAAATGCGTGAGGTAGTGGCCCGCGCCGTCGGCGACTCCATACCGATTATGGACTACACCCACTGATTGGGCAGGTCTGCGTTTGGCCTCCGGTTGTGTGTTTTTCCGGCATGCTTTATGCAAAGATTAAAAACATACGCGGCCTTTCGCCCTGTGCGTGAGGTTGCATCAGCCTGAATTACCCGTCCCACAAGGGGCATAAGGAAAATTTCACGCGCCGCGCATGTCATAAGCTTGACGACGCGCCGCGGGACAAGCAAGGAGTCTCCGTGGCCCGCACAGCAAAAAGCCCCCAGCCCCCGACCAGAAGCGGTCTCAGGCGGCTTGCGCCTCCTCTGGCCTTTTTGCTGGCCCTTTGCCTGCTGGTGGTCTGCTTTTACGGCACGGGCTACACCTCACTGCCGCCCGCCGGCAAGCGCTACGACACCGCCAAGGCGGGCAGCGAAAGTCTGCGTATGGATGCCAAGCGCTCGGGGCAGCGCGAACCGTGGGAAAAGCTGGCCGCCGAATTCCGTTCCATCTACGACGCGGATCCCGGCTGGCCCAATCGGCCCGCCGCCCTCTTCCGCGCTGCGGAAAGCCTTGAAGAACTGGCCCGCCGCTCCTTTGCCAAAGCAGATGCCCGCAAAGCCATAGAATGTTACGAATCCGTCGCCATGCGCCATGCGGACAGCCGCCTTGCCGATGACGCGCTGTTTAACGCCGCCAAGCTTC
>NZ_JBAIYW010000153.1:0-1322 GCF_036763055.1 Desulfovibrio sp. 1214_IL3152
CGCGAGGTCGAAGCCGTCGAATTTTGCTGCCAGTTCGTTGATATGCGGGCCGTAGCCGGTATCGCCGCTCAGCAGAACGCGCGTTTCCGGCGTCTCGAGGACGAAGCCCGCCCACAGGGTTTTGTTCCGGGTAAAGGAGCGCCCGGAATAGTGCCTGGCCGGAACCACGTGCACGGTGAGCATGTCATCCAGGCGCAGGGCGCTGTTCCAGTCCGCCTCCAGGATTTTCTCCTGCGGGTATCCCCAACGTTCGAAATGCGCACCCACGCCGAGCGGCATGACCGCCTTGCCCACCTTGGGCAAGAGGTCCGTGGCCGTCGGATAATCCAGGTGGTCCCAGTGGTCGTGGGTTATGAGCAGGTAGTCGATGGGCGGCATGTCATCCGCCGTGTACAGGTCCGTGCCGGGGAAGATTTTGTTGAACATCGAAAACGGCGCGCCGTACCCGCTGAAGACCGGATCCACCAGGATCCGCTTGCCGCCGAGCACCATGAAATACGACGAGTGCCCGAGCCAGATCAGCACGTCCTTGTCCGTGTCCAGGGCCTTGAGGTCGGGCCGCTCCACCGGCAGCGCCTGTTCCGGCCGCAGCCGCTCAGGGCTGCGGGAAAAGAGATTTCCGAGCATGATCCCGATAGAACTCTGACCTTCAACCAGCATGGGGGTGGGAACCGTATTCTGAAACTCACCGTCCCGGTAATGCGGTGAGGCCTCCACCCTTGCGAGACGTTCCCCCTCGGGATACGCGCCGAACTTTTGCTGCTTGAACACCGCGTAGGCGCCGATGGCTACGGCGATGGCGACGAGACACAAAATCAGGAGCATTTTTCGCATCCACCTTGGCATCATTGGCTGCCGTTCCGGATGATAATGGTCTCCGGCGCGATGGTTTGCATGGCCTTGTCCCAGTCTTCCAGGTGCACGTCCTGCACGGACACGGAGATGATGCCCGGATCGACCCCGAGGGTCGTGGCTACCATTTCCCTGGTTTTGCGGGCCAGTTCTTCTTTCAGTTCCGCCGGTCTCCCGGGGAGCATTTTTATATCAATATGAGGCATGGTTTCTCCCGATTATTGCGCGCTCAAAGGCCGGAGCCCCTTGGCGAACACTTTGGCGTGGAAAATGATCGAACCCCGCTCGCCGGCATGGTCGCTGGTCACAGCGTACAAATCGTTGGAATCGGGGCTGATGGCCAAGCTCGTGGAGCGCAGGTTGCGTCCCTGCTCGCGCCCGGGCAGCAGCACCTGGCCGATGGGTATTCCGTTGGGGTTGAAGACGAGCACCCGGCCTTGGCCGTAGACCGCGACGTACACGTTGCCGTC
>NZ_JBAIYW010000151.1:0-1321 GCF_036763055.1 Desulfovibrio sp. 1214_IL3152
AGGGGTTCCACATCATCCATTTCGCGTATGAGGCGGCCGATGAACTGCATCTGGCGGCGGCGTCCCTCATGGTTGCGTATGCGGGCATACAGGCCCAGAGCTTCCGCAAGCTCCGGGGGCAGGCTCAGGCTCTGCACTTCCTGCGGGCCAAGGCGGGCAAGCTCTTCACCCAGGGCCTGGAGAGCGTGGCTTTCGCGCTTTTTGGCCGAACGGCTGGGCTGTTGGAAATCCTGTTCCTGCCCGTCGTCATGAGCCTGCCATTGATACTGTTTTTTACGAGGCATGAAAAATCCTGGAGCAAAGTTGTTTTTTAGAAATAGATGCCAAGAATCACCCCGGCCAGCACCACGGGAGATATGATGCCGTTAAGGGTAAAAAAAGCCGTGTTTACATGGCGCAGGTCTTGCGGCCGCATGAGCCTGTGCTCCACAAAAAGCATGATGGTAATGCCCAGCCAGACCACATGCCAGGGCCAGCTCAAACCGGCCGCAAAACCTGTCAGCAGCAGGAAGATGGACGTCATGGCATGGGAAAAGGCCGCCAGAACAAGCGCGGTTTCCGCGCCGAAGGTGGCCGGTATGGAGTGCAGCCCGAAAGCCTCGTCAAAGTCCACATCCTGAAAGGCGTAATAAATGTCAAAGGCGGCCACCCAGAAGGTCACGGCAAAAAACAGCAGCACCGGGGCCATGCCCAGGCTGCCGGGATCCACCGAAAGCCATCCGGCCAGCGGGGCAAGGCCGAGCGTGGCCCCCAGCCAGAAGTGACACAGGGGCGTAAAGCGCTTGAGCACGCTGTAAATCGCGGAAAAAACAAGCGCCGGAATGGAAAGCCACAGGCAAACCTGGTTGAGACACGCGCAGGCGGCGATAAAAATGACGGCCATAAGCCCGCAGAACGCCCATGTCTGCCTGGTGGAGATGGCTCCGGTAACAAGGGGGCGGTTCTGGGTGCGCGGATTGTCGCTGTCAAAGGGGAGATCCACAAGACGGTTGAACGCCATGGCAAATGAGCGGGCCGCCACCATGGCGATGGTCAGAAACACCAGGCTCCATGTCGGGGGCAGCCCCCGCGCGGCCAGAAAGGCTCCGGCCCAGGCGTACGGCAGGGCAAAGATCGAGTGCTCGATCTTGATCATCCGGCAGATATCGGAAAATTTGCCGAAAGGGGAGGACAGACGTCCCAGGTATGGGCTTATCCGGCCAAGAGGATTTTGGAAACGCATTTTTTCTCCTTACAACTGATCAAGATCCGTACAAAAACATTTTCTGCCAAGGCCGAACGCCCGCGCCGTTGCTGGCAGGCAGGGCGGCGTCTTCGGCGG
>NZ_JBAIYW010000004.1:0-1317 GCF_036763055.1 Desulfovibrio sp. 1214_IL3152
ATTCTCAAAGTTTAAGGCACGCTCACTTCGGCGTTTAACCGCGCAGATAAACTGCGCTTACGCCTCCGTAGCGAACGTCTGCTCACGCAGCCGCCAGAGCAATTTCAAAGTGAAATTGCTCTAAAAGAAGAAAAACCACTGGTCAACCACGGCCACCATAGGCATGGCAAAGAGCAGGCTGTCTGCCCTGTCCAGCACGCCGCCGTGTCCCGGCAGCAGATGGCCGGAGTCCTTTACGTTGACCGAACGCTTGAGGGCCGACTCGAACAGGTCGCCCACCTGGGCAAAGGCGTTGACGGCAATGCCCAGCAGGGCAAAGGACAACCAGCCCGTCTTGCCGTAAAGCTCGCCGTAAATGGCGCAAAAAATCACGCAGGCCACCAGGCTGCCCACGGCGCCTTCAGAGCTTTTTTTGGGGCTGACGCGGGGCCACAGCTTGTGATGTCCGAAGCGCGTACCCACAAAATAGGCGGCAGTATCGGAAATAGCCACGGCGGCAATGACGAAGATGAGCTTGGTGGTGGAAAGATAGGTGGCCGGCAGGAGCAGCAGAGGCACATAGGCCAGTCCGGCCATGAAAATGCCGCTGGAAACAAAGGCGTTGTCTTCCTCAACAACGTCCCAGCGGAAAAGAAAGCTCATGGCCGAAAGAACAAAACCCGCGCCGAGGCACACCAGGGCGTCCTGCGGGCGGTTCATCCAGGTGAGGCAAAGCATGCCCCAGCCCAGGGCGATGGCGCACACGCGGCTGGGAATACGGTCCCCGGGACCCCAGAAAAGAGAATAGAATTCCCACAGCCCCAGGGCCGATACCAGCAGAATGACAAACAGCAGGGGCCAGCCCCGCAGCCAGAGCACCAGCAACAGCACTGCGGCCAGCAATACGCCGGTTATGATGCGGCGGATGTCGATGGGATTGGCGGTGGGTTCAATGGGCATCTATTTGCTCCTGTGTTTTGCCAAAGCGGCGCGACCGCGCGGCGTAAGCTTCCAGTGCCAGGCGCAACTGCGCGGCGTCAAAATCGGGCCATGCCACCTGGGTAAAGTACAGTTCACTGTAAGCGCACTGGTACAGCAGGTAATTGCTCAGGCGCTGCTCGCCGCTGGTACGGATGAGCAGGTCCGGGTCGGGCTGACCTGCGGTATAAAGGCGCTGTGCCAGGCTTTCTTCAGTGATGTCTTCGGGCCGTGCGCCGTCATGCAGAAAAGATTGCATGGCGCGCACCAGCTCGGCCCGCGAGCCATAGTTGAGAGCCAGGTTCAAAACCATATGCGCGCCGTCGGCCGTGCGCTTTATGGCGTGGCGCAGGGCCGTGC
>NZ_JBAIYW010000299.1:0-1315 GCF_036763055.1 Desulfovibrio sp. 1214_IL3152
GGGATGCGGCAGGGGCCGGCTCTCAAGGCATGCTGCCGCCCCCGGCGGTTCCTCCGCTTTCCGCAGATGATCTGTTGCCGCCGTCCAACGGTTCCGCAGGGCAGGCTCCTGTCCGTGCGCCTCTTCCGTGAGAAGTCAGGGGCGTGAATGCCCGCCAACTGTCGCCGTCATGATGATATGCGGTGACATGACAGCCGCAGAGCGCCCCCTGACGTTTCCTGGCCGCCCTCCAGTGGCCTGTGCCGGGCTGATGCATGCCTGTCAGGATTGTTTTTGAAGTCCCTTGCGCCATGCAAAGGACTGACGCGGTAAATTTATTCCGGTGGTTAAGGCGCAAAAAGTGCCGGAAGCGGCGGTTGTTACGGGCATGGCCTTGAAAGGATTGGCCCAGTCCGCGCTTGACGGGGGGGCTGTGGGCGTGTATGTAGCTTCTTCCATATTTTAACGCCAGGGCCTTGCCGTCCCTGCCGCCACGGCGGCTGACGGCCTCATAACCGCTAAAGCCCTGCGTGCCGAAAATCCCCGGTCCGGCATTTGGCCCTACCGGAAATTTTAAGGAGTCAGCCATGAAAAGAACATATCAGCCGAGCAAAATCAGAAGGGCACGTACTCACGGCTTTCGCGCCCGTATGGCAACCCCCGGGGGCCGCGCGGTGTTGCGCCGTCGTCGTGCCAAAGGCCGTAAACGCCTGAGCGCCTAGTTGAACGGGGGACTTGCCCCCGTTCGTCATTAGGGAGCTTTCATGCGCCGGTACCTCCTGCCCCGACAGTTGCGCATCCGCCGCCGGGTGGAGTTTACAGCCTGTTACGAGCGGGGCAGGCGCTACCATACCGAGCATTTCCTTGTCTTCGTGTTGCCGCGGGCTTGTCCCGGTCTTCGCGCGCGTACCGGCATGGCCGTTTCCCGTAAGGTGGGTAAGGCCGTGGTGCGCAATCGCGTCAAAAGACTGTTGCGGGAGTTTTACCGTCTGCACAGAAAGGAGCTGCCCGTGGAGGCCGATATCGTTACCGTAGCAAAAAAGCATGCCGGAGAAGCCGCGCTGGACTATGCCCGTGTGGCTGCTGAGCTTTTGCCCCTGTTACGGAGTGTGGCCCGGCAGATGCCGGGCTCTTCGGCATTGGATGGTTTGCCATGAGCCACCTGTTGCGTGTGATCTGCGTTTTTCCCATACGCGTTTATCAGCGTTGCATTTCGCCTGTGCTGCCTCCTGCCTGCCGTTATTATCCCACCTGTTCCGCCTATGCCGCCGAGGCCGTAATGACCCACGGCGTGTTGCGGGGCGGCTGGCTGGCGCTCAAGCGCCTGGCCCGCTGT
>NZ_JBAIYW010000010.1:0-1311 GCF_036763055.1 Desulfovibrio sp. 1214_IL3152
AAGGAACTGGGCGGAAAAAGCGCCGCCAGGGCCGGGGGCGGTCCAAAGGAAAAAAACGGGCAGGAACAGGGTGAACAGGCGCAGGCAGGCACAACGCCCACCGTAAAAAAAGACCGGGGCGCTCCGGTGCAGGGCGAGGGTAAAACGTCGTTTACCGGAGAGGTGCGCGACCACCCGGATGTGAGCGGACCGGAGAACGATCAGGCCCTCAAACTGGCCGAGCGGGAAGCGGACGTGGCCCTGAGCCAGGCCGTGCAGCGGGCAAGACATATGGGCAGTCTGCCTGCGGGGCTGACGCGCCTGCTCCGCAAGGAACGGCAGCCCGAACTGGACTGGCGCGAACTGTTGCGCCGCTTTCTTGAGCATTGCGCCAACAGCGATTACTCCTGGTCCACGCCCAACAGGCGCTACCTGTATCAGGGGATTTATCTGCCTGCCCGTCGCGAGGCCCGCCTGCCGCATGTGGTTCTGGCTGTGGACTGTTCCGGTTCTGTGGACGAAAAGGTGCTGTCCGTGTTCTGCACGGAGCTTTTTTCAGTGCTGGACGCTTATGACACCACGCTGACCGTATTGTTTCACGATACAAAAATTCAGGGCGAATTGACCTTTAACCGTATGAGCATGCCCACCGACCTCATGCCCGTGGGCGGAGGCGGTACGGATTATCGCCCGGTCTGCGCCCACATTGCGGACAAAAATCTGCATCCCACCTGCCTTATCTGGTTTACCGACCTTGAGTGCAGCCGTTTTCCACCTGAGCCGGACTATCCCGTGCTGTGGATTTGCAGTGAGGCCAATGCGGAAACCCCGCCCTTTGGGGAACTGGTGAGCCTTATGGCCCCAACGACACAGACACGGCCGCCCATGCCTGCGGCCCAACATTGATGACCAAGCAGCGGAGCAGCTATGCGTATAGAATGGAAGATCACCAAGAAAAGAGGGAATCTGCGGCCGGTTCTCAGTTACTGCGCGCAGCTCGAAGACCATGAACGGGCGCTGGCCCTGCCGGTGGTGAGCATTGTTTCCACAATTCCCAGGCCGGAAGAAGAGCGCCAGGACTATTGCTACCCCGGTCAGCTTGAGCGCTCGCCGGGCTACACGCCCGAAACGTTCCACACGCTGGAAGCCCCCTCGCACAAGGGGCATGCCTGGACGCGCACCCTTGTGCTGCCCTGGCGGGAAGACAACAGTTATCCCGAGGTGGACGCCTCGTTTGCCATGCTGCGGCGCGCGATGGAAGACGCGCTGGAAAAGGCGTACGGCAGCGAGCCGATGCAGCTTGAGGGCAGCGTGCGCACTTCGGCCGGAGCG
>NZ_JBAIYW010000237.1:0-1301 GCF_036763055.1 Desulfovibrio sp. 1214_IL3152
TGGGGCGGCCGCCTTGGGGCCGCCCTTGGCCTGGACGGTATTTTTTTTGGTAGCCATGTCTGCTCCTACTCGGCTTTGTCTTGCTTGGCTTCCAGCGCTGCCAGCACAATGGCGCGGATGTCCAGACAGACGGGGCAGTTGCTGATGCACCGGCCGCAGCCGCTGCAAGAGAACGAACCCCAGTTTTCAGGATAGGTGGAGTACTTGTGCGAAACCCGGTTGCGCATGCGCAGGGCCTTGGTGGTGCGGGGGTTATGCCCGCTGGCCTCGCGCGTGAACAGGGAAGACATGCAGTTGTCCCAGCTGCGCAGGCGGCGTCCGCCCTTTTCGCTCAGCCCTTCGCCCTCGTCCGTGATATTGAAGCAATAGCAGGTGGGGCAGAAGTAGGTGCAGGCACCGCAGGACAGGCAGCGGTCGGTCTGGTTTTGCCAGAACTCCACATCCGTGAACATGGCCGCCAGCTTTTGCGGGGCCTCTTTGATGTTGGGGGCAGGCACAAGGCTGGCCCAGGCCGCCTTGCGCACTTCCTCCACCTTGGCGAAGCGGTCGCCGCCGTCTTCGAGCGAAGAGGCGGAAAGCAGCGCTTCGCCCTTGGGCGTAATGGCCTGGAGCACATAGCCGCCCTCGATTTCGGTCATGAGAATGTCCGAACCTTCGGGGGAGGTGGGGCCGCCGCCAACCCAGTGGCAGAAGCAGGTATTGCAGCCCGAATTGCAGGTAAGGCTGATGACCGTAAGGGCATCGCGCCTGGCCCTGTAATAGGGGTCGGCAAAGGGGCCTTTAAGGTAGGGCCGGTCAAGGATGGCGTAGCCGCGCGCATCGCAGGGGCGGGTGGCAAAAACCACGGTGGCTTCTGCCTGCGGGGTATCGTCCACCTGTATGGAGACGCGGGACGGATTTTCCGGATCTTTGCTTTTTTTGTAGCTTACCAGGGTTTCACACTGGGGCAGCACGGCTTCCTTGGCGGGCACGGTGGCTTTTGCAAGGGTAAAGGGCTTGCCTTCCTCCCAGGCTTCAAAGACCACGGAGCGTTTGGCCGCGGGCTTTTCCACGGGAACAAGCACGCGGTTGCCCTGTTGCGAGAGAAAGGCCAGAAAGGCGGGCAGGCCGTCGGGGGTTACAAAGCGGGTCATGCTCATTTCCAGTCCCTCTCATGGATGTTCTTTTCTTCCACTTCATAGCCCAGAAGCGGCGGCACGGCCTCGGCATTGAGGCCCGCCTTGTAGCCGTCAAAGAGCTGACTCACAGCCCGGGCGATCTGCTGGCGCAGGGCCAGGATGGGAATGCCCACGGGGCAGGCC
>NZ_JBAIYW010000333.1:0-1300 GCF_036763055.1 Desulfovibrio sp. 1214_IL3152
GATAGATGCATGCCAGACGGTCCGAAAAAGCCTTGCCCGCCGAGGACGTGCGCACCACGCCGCAGTCCACCAGATGCAACACGCCCGAAACTTCGCGCACCACGCCCCAGCCCGTGCGCTGTGAGCCGGGGTCGATGCCCATAACCGTCACAGGTCCTTTGGCATTGAGCGTAGACATATCAGAGCAGGAAAGAGGTGATAACGTAGTCCGCCGCGAGAATAAGCACGCAGGATATGACCACGGCCGAGGTGGTGGCGTTGCCCACGGCTTCCGGCCCCACGCTGTCGCGCCGCTTGTTGGTGTAGTAGCCCTGGCGGCAGCATATGGTGGTGACCAGCAGGCCGAAGACCACAGACTTTATGAAGCCCCCGGCCACGTCCGTCATGGTGACGGAACTGGCGATGCGGTAAAAATAGGCTCCCTCGTTGATGCCGAGCATGAGCACGCCCGTGAGGTAGCCGCCGATGATGCCGATAACGTCAAACACGGCGGTAAGCAGGGGAAAGGCGATGAACGAGGCCACAAGGCGCGGGCTCACAAGGTAGCCCATGGAGTTGATGTCCATAACATCCAGGGCGTCGATCTGGTCGGTGATGCGCATGACGCCGATTTCGGCGGTCATGGATGACCCGGCGCGCCCGGTGAGCATGATGGCGGTGAGCACCGGCCCCAGTTCGCGGATGAGCGTCAGCGATACGGCAGAGCCGAGCATGCCCACGGAACCGAACTGCACCAGGGTATAGTAACCCTGCAAGCCCAGCACCATACCGCAGAACACCCCAATGAGCATGATAAGAAAGAAGGATTTTGAGCCTATGATATAAAGCTGCTGCATCGTGCGCGGGAAAATCTTTCTGCTGGCAAATATCTGGGCCAGCCCCTCAAAAAAGAAAATGGCCGTGCCGCCCAGGGCATCAACGCCGCGCAGGCAGGGCCTGCCGATGCGGCGTAAAAAGGCTGCGGGAGCAAAGGATTGCGTCATGACTTCCTCACCTGGCCGTTTTACGGCTTTTGCCGGGAACGGCTTTTTTGGATGTCTGTATGGGCGCGCCCAGTTTCATGCGTTTAAGCTCCTCGCGCAGATTGTCGGCGTCACGCTCCGTACCACGCAGGTTGATCATGACCAGTTGCACCTTGCCGCTTTTTTGCAGGCGTGTGCGCAGTCCCCGGCCTTCGAGGCGCTTGCGCAGCCTGTTAGCATCGTCCTCACCCTTGAAGGCCGCCGCCTGAAACACGTAGTCGTAAAGCTGTTCCTGCGTGGCTGTTGCGCCGGGGGCCTGCCCCTGGTTCTGGGCCGCA
>NZ_JBAIYW010000523.1:0-1300 GCF_036763055.1 Desulfovibrio sp. 1214_IL3152
TGACCTGCATGCCGACGACATCCGGTAGCGCCCCGGCCTGTGCAGCCTCGCATGGGGCGGACGCTGTTACAGCCTCGCCCGTGCCTGTAAGGGTTACGGCAGCTGTGGTCTGATACACGGTGCCGTCGGCATCTTTGGCCTGGGTATAGGCGGGCACAATAGAGCCGGGGCGACCTGTGACCGTAATTGTGCCTGTAGCTTTGGTGGCCGCGCGGCGCGTAATGCCGCGCAGGGCGCAATGTTGCTCCAGATATTCCGGGTCTGCGGTGTCAGGGATGATCTGGCGCACTATCCATGCCTGATGATCGTACAAGCCCTCGGCGGCGCTGGCTGTGCCAGTGGCGCGTATATAATTGTCGCTGTCCGCATCAGTATGGGCGGCAGGGTCAAGGTTGCGCATGTCGCGCAGCATGCGGGTACGGATGCTATCAAAGCTGGGAATGGTGTACGGCATGCCTAGCCCCCTACCTGCACAAAATGCTCAAATGTATACGGCGTACCCGTGGCGTCCACCACCTCAACAAGCATCAGGCAGCGCCCGTCATGCGGCTGCTGCGTTGTGACCGTGACAGAGCGGGCGCGGCCTTCCCGTATAAGCTGCTCAAGGGCTTGTTCTGCATATTGCCGGGCAAGTAGCTGGATGCGTGGCACGTCTTTTTCGCGCTGCAACTCGTGCAGGCGGCTGCCAAGCGTTGTGTCGGCCCACCATGTGCCGAGCGGCGTGCAAAGGCGCAGGTAGACCGCATTGCCAAGATGGCTGATGCGGCTGCCTGTGTAATCGCCTGTTGTGGGGTTAATTTGCGCGTCCATCGTTGTCTCCGTGCGTCTTGTGTAACAAGACGGCGGACAGAAAAAAGACTGGCGCACGTCAGCGGTTGGCTATTGGGGCTGGCCTGTACTGCCGCTGCCCGTCTGCACGCCCGTGTGGGAGTGCTGGGTGAGGCTGATGCCGCCCGCAGTGTGGTCGCCGGTGGATGTCATGCTGCCGCTCTGGGCAATGTCGCCCGTGATTTTGACATTGGCGGTCATTGCAACAGTGTCGCCCTTTTCGCCTGTGGCCGTCAGGTTGCCGGTGACAGTTGTTTGCGGAGTGTCAATTATGACACCGTTTCCCGCTGTAATTTTGGCATGGTTTTTAACATTGATATTGAGATTATCGCAGTCTATTTCGACTATGCGCCCGGCTTTGATATGGACGTACGCGCCCTCCTGACTGTACATGCGGGCCTCACCGGGGGCGACCTTGAGGCGATACGCGCCGTGCTCGGTGGCAATGACCACGCTGGCGCTGCTGCGCCCA
>NZ_JBAIYW010000042.1:0-1293 GCF_036763055.1 Desulfovibrio sp. 1214_IL3152
TCCGCCACGCCGTGGTCACCGGCCACTGTCAGCATGAGGGCCGGGCTGACGCTCAAAGGCGTTTGTCCCCGGCGCATGGCGTAAACCCTGCGAGCCAGGTCCTCAAGCCTGCCAAGGCTGCCCCGAGGTTTGGTAAGATTGTCCAGATGGGCCTGAGCCGCGGCCATATCCTGCTGCCGCACCGGCTCAATATGCAGACCGGGGAAAATACGTTCCAGGCAGGAGGATGGGCAAGAAAATGAAAAAGTGTTGTCGTTCATGCTTTTTTTCTAGCCTTTCCGGCAACCCTGCGCAAGGGCCGGACCTTTTCTACGGCAATACGCCACGCTGCCCTTTACGAACTGTTCACGATGCTTATATAAACGGGGTAAAAAGCTCCAAAAAGGGATACCAACAATGACCTTATCTCTTACAGCCATATACAAAAGAGTGCCTTCCGGCATCAGACGGCTTTCCGGCCCCGGACATTTTTGCGGCATCCACCGCACGCTCTCGTGGGCTTTGTACTGGACCCTGCTGACACTTCTTTCAGGCGGCTTGTTTGGTCTGATTCCCCAGGCGGCAGGCGCTGCCCCGCAGGAAGGCAGCCCGCGTCTGACTCCCGTTGTGCGCGCGGTACAGGCCGTTGCCCCGGCAGTGGTCAATATCACCAGTACGCAGGTAATACGCGGGCAAAACCTTTCACCGCTGGATCAGTTCTTTGGAACGGATTTTGGCCGGGGGCCGGGTTTTCCGGGGTTTGGCGGTCCGGCTTCTCCCCGCAAACAAAAACGCGAAAGCCTCGGCTCCGGCGTTATTGTGGACGGCAAGAAAGGGCTTGTGCTCACCAACGCCCACGTCATAGCGGGTGGTGATGAAGTCATGGTGCGCCTGCTGGACGGACGCGAATATCCTGCCGTTGTGTGCGGCGCTGACACGGACTTTGATATAGCCGTGCTGCAGATCAAGGGAGCCAGCGACCTGCCCGCTGTAAGTCTGGGTAATTCGGACGATGTCCTGCCCGGCGAAACTGTCATTGCCATCGGCAATCCTTTCGGCTTCAGCCACACGGTGACCACGGGCGTTGTTTCCGCCCTGGGCCGAACCATACGCAGCCGCAACAACGCTTTTACCGACCTCATCCAGACCGACACGGCCATCAACCCCGGCAACAGCGGCGGCCCCCTGCTGAACCTTGAAGGCGTGCTGATAGGCATCAATACCGCGGTCGACTCCCGCGGCGGGGGCATCGGCTTTGCCATTCCCGTCAACAAGGCCCGGCGCGTCATGGCCGACCTTATGGACAAAGGCGGC
>NZ_JBAIYW010000636.1:0-1289 GCF_036763055.1 Desulfovibrio sp. 1214_IL3152
TGGCAGGCCGCGCAGGGCCTGGCGGTAGGCTTTGACAGCTTCAAGCGCTTCTGGATTGATGGGATAGTCCGCCAGCAGGTATTTGTCAGTGGCGTCAAGGCGGGCGTCGCGCTCTGTGCGCAAGCGCGCTGCCCTGGCCGCCGTACTGTTGTATTCTGCAAGGCGGGCGGCTTCGGCAGCCTCGCTTTCTTGTTCAAGGCGTTCTTTTTCAGCCTGCCACAGATCCACATACGGGGCCACCTCCTCCTCATAGGCTGTAGTATCGGCGGCGGACAGCGGCCAGTTAAAATCGTCTGTCCATTCAATATGGCCCTGTTGACCGTCCCATTGAAGAGCATGCATGGCAGCGGGAGCGGAGAAGTCAAAAATGAGGGGCAGGCCATCCAAGATAATGATCCGATCAGACGGAACTACTGTTACTGTGGGCATAGTAAATCTCCTTTATATGACACGCATGACAAAGTGCAGCGCGCAGAAGGGCATGAAGTTGGACGCAGAACTAGCTGTGGCGGATAGTGTGTGGGTGTGTGCCGCATTGGAGCCGGTTGACCCCGTGGTCCCGCCGGTTGTATAACTGTACGCACCACTACGGTCATAATCATACCCCTCGCTATTAGTGCTATAATATGAGGTATACGAGTGGTTGTGGGACGCCAGTTGCGCGACTGAAAGTGTCGAGTTCCCTGCGCTGCCAACGACAGTGTGACTGTGGCTGCCACTGCCACCGATGGTTCCGGCAACATGCGAAGCGTCTGCCCCCAAAAGTGTCCGGCCCGCCAGGTTCGGCATTGTGCCGCCTTTGCCGTCATTGCCGCCGTCACACAATATCCAGTCTTCTCTTGCCGCTGCCTCGCCGGGCATGATGGCCCGCCTTCCGTCACTGCCGCCGAATGTTACGCCCCAGATGGGGATAGGCACATAAGGTGGAAAGGCATCCCAGTACGCGATGTGCAATGCGCCGCCAGCATCAATGGTCATGCCGCTTCCAGGCCTGACTGTGCCGGGCCTTTCCGTGGTGGCAAGGTTTACGGGAGTTACGGAAATCGCCCCGTCCTCGGTTATGGCAATGCCTTCTCCAATCCTGACCATGCCAAGTTGCTGAGGTGTGGCCGGGCCAATATTGGCAAGGCTTTGCGCACGGTCGGCTTCATTTTTTGCGCGGTCTGCCTCGGTACTGGCTCTGTCCGCCTCGTCTGAAGCTCTGTTGATCTCCTCGGCGATTGCCTGCCGGGCATCGTCTGCCGCAGTGCTGGCCGCCGTTGCTGCGGCATTTGCCGCGCCCTGCGCCC
>NZ_JBAIYW010000002.1:0-1283 GCF_036763055.1 Desulfovibrio sp. 1214_IL3152
GATGCCGAGGTCAAAGCGCTTGGCCAGGGCCAGGCAGGTACGCACATCCGCTTCGGTATGTTCGCTGTGCCACGCCTCAATGGCGTTCAGGCCGCAATCTCTCAGACGGGCCACCTGCCCTTCAAGCCATCCGGGCGGCGCTTTCCACAACAGGGGGTGCGCCAGGCTCACGGTTGCGCCAAGATCCGCCAGCAACCGCACGATTGCCTCCGGCTCCAGCACTTCCTTGGGCAGATAGGCCTTGCCGTGGTTACCCAGAAATTCCTTGAAAACCTCACGGATATTTTTGGCATAGCCCTTGCGCAGCAGCACCTCGGCAATGTGGGGCCGCCCCACGCTTTCGCCCTTGGCTGCGGCCAGCACTTCTTCCATGCCGACATCAAGCCCCAGGTCTTGCAGTTTGCGCACAATACCCTCATTACGCTCGCCGCGCTTTTCGCGCAAAAAGGCAAGATTCTGCAGCAGGGCTTCGGGCTGCTCAGGCAACCACAGCCCCAGGATATGCAATTCGCCCAATTCTGTGCTTGTGGAAATTTCGCAACCACGAATCAGTTCCACCCCCAGTTCGCGCCCGGCGGCAGCGGCCTCGTCCAGGCCGGAAAGCGTATCGTGGTCTGTAACGGCAATGGCCCTGAGGCCCGCCTCGGCGGCTTTTGCCATGAGTTGCGCCGGAGAGTCAGTACCGTCGGACGCCCTCGTGTGGGTATGCAGATCAACCAGTTCCATAAAATACTACCTTAAGGGATGACTGTTATTAATAGCGCAAAATATCAATAGGGTGCAAGCCTTGAACTGGAAGAGGCATCACGGTATACTATTGGGCCATAACGAACCGAGCCTACCTCAAAAGAGAACGCATATGCCCATTAATACAGAAGAACTTTTGCGTATTCTGGCCTGCCCCAAATGCCTGGGCAGCCTCACGGCCCTGGAAGAAAGCGAAACTGTGGCAGGTTTTGCCTGCGCGGCCTGCCAGGTGGTGTACCCCGTGCGGAAAGACATCCCCGTCATGCTGGTGGAAGAAGCTGAAGACAGACCCACCTGGAACGCCCGCCATCCCCAGGCCAGGGAGCGTTCCTGATGCGCCTGCTTATTGCCTCTGACCTGCACGGCTCCATTGAAAGCCTGCGCTTTCTTATAGAAAAAGCCCGCCAGACAAAGCCCCACCTGCTGGTGCTGCTGGGCGACCTTGTCTACCACGGCCCGCGCAACCCTCTGCCCCAGGGCTATGACACGCCCTCTGTTCTGCGCGAAATGCCCGACCTTTCGGCGCTGCCCTGCCC
>NZ_JBAIYW010000298.1:0-1280 GCF_036763055.1 Desulfovibrio sp. 1214_IL3152
CGTCAGTGCCTGCCACAGTCCGGCCTGCACCGCCCTTTCGTGGCGGGCCAGCAAAGCAACGCTGCACCTGCGGGTCGGCGCGGCAAATTGCAGGGTGTAAAAATTATTGCGCCCCGCAGGCGCGGCCACAGCTGAAAGCCCCTGGCGGGCAGCACTTTCGTTCAATGCGCGGCGCGTTGCCTCAAGCACATAGGGTTTGGCCCCCACCGCTCCGCTTGAACTGCCCTCGTGAATGCGCCAGTGGTAGAGCACGTGCGGCACGTGAACAATCTGCTCCGGGCCGAGGCATTCCGTGGCGCGCAAACTGAGATCATAATCCTGCGATCCTTCCAACCCAGGCCGCAAGCCGCCAAGGCGGCGCAGCAATTCTGTGGAATAGACAGAAAAATGCCAGACATACTGGGTCCAGGGGTCGAAATCCGCCTTGAAAATGGGCGTACGCCGGACACCACGGGAATCAACCTTGTCTTCGTCACTGAAGGCCAGCCCCAGACGAGGCACGGACGCGGCCACTTCAGCCATCTGCTCAAGAGCGGTCGGGGCCAGCAGGTCATCGTGGTCAAAAAAACCTGTCCAGGGCGCGTCGACCATTTCCAGCGCACTGTTGCTTGCCAGAGAAATATGCCCGTTGCTTTCGCGCCGCACGTATCGCAACCGCACGTCTTGTGCGGCATAAGCACTCAAAATTTCAGGTGTATACGGGTCTGTGGAAGCGTCATCAGCAATGCAAAGCTGCCAGTGGGGGTATGTCTGACCCAGAACAGAATCCAGTGCCGCACGCAAATGTTCCGGCTGCGGGCTGTACACAGGCATTACAACGGCAATCTTGGGCCATTGGTGACCAACCATCAGCTCACTGTACCGTTTTTCCTGTGCCGCACATTCTTTCGGAGCGGCTCCTGCAATGGAGCTTTCCTGTTCCGCAAGCTCCAGCCAGGCGTCGTAAACCGCAGGACAATTGTCCAGGCCGCAGGTATACAGCCCCTCCTCTTGCAGGGCGCGCATGCCGGGACGTAAAGATTCGCGCCTGAAGTCTTTCGCCCGCTGCAACCATTCCCCGGCCTGTGCCGCCAAAACGGAATATCCCTCCGCATGGCCGTAGTCGCGCAACCTGCGGGCGGCCTTAACATACCAGGACAAAGCACGGGGCAGGCTGTCGGGCAGGTCACGGCAAAGGGTCAGAGATGCGCATTGCTGCGCGTGAGGCAGAAGCCCGATCATATCAAGCAGGCTTTGCGGCCCGGGATCATGTCGCCAACGCAGCCATGCTGACATGCCGG
>NZ_JBAIYW010000519.1:0-1276 GCF_036763055.1 Desulfovibrio sp. 1214_IL3152
GAGGCGGCGGCAGAGGCAGACGCCCAAACCACCGTCAGTCCGCACGTCCGCCGGCAGCCTTTCAGTGGCAACGGGCTTAAACGCCTGGGCTGCTGGGCGTGCAGCCGCAAAGGACTGCTGACCCTGGCCCTGATCCTGAACCTGCTGCCCCTGCTCTGGTTCAAGTATTCATGGTTTTTCGCCCAGAACCTGGCCCTGCTCGTGGGTGCGGAGTGGAATTTCACCCCGCCGGGCCTGCCCCTCGGCATCTCTTTTTACACCTTTATCCAGATCGCCTGGCTCGTCAGCGTATACCGGCGGCAGGTAATGCCTCAGGGCTTTTCGCGTCACGCGCTTTTTTCGGCCTGTTTTCCCTACGTCATTTCCGGCCCCATCGTGCGCTACGAACAGATGGGACCGCAGCTTGACGAACTTTCCGGCTCCACCTCCGAAGGTCTGGCCCAGGGGTTCACCCTTTTCACCATCGGGCTTGCCAAAAAAGTGCTGCTGGCCGACAGCCTGGCCGTGTACGCCAACGCCGTATTCAACGCGGCGGAAAAAGCCTTTCCCATAAGCGGAGCCGAAGCCTGGCTGGGTTCTTTCTGCTATACTTTTCAGCTTTACTTCGACTTTTCCGGCTATACGGACATGGCTATCGGCCTTGGGCTCATGCTGGGCCTGCGGCTGCCGGAAAACTTTGATTCCCCTTACAAGGCAACAGGCATTGTTGACTTCTGGCGGCGCTGGCACATCACCCTGAGTTCCTGGCTGCGGGACTTTCTGTACATCCCCCTGGGCGGCAACCGCAAAGGGCGGCTCATGCAGTACCGCAACCTCTTTCTCACCATGCTCATAGGCGGAGCCTGGCACGGCGCTGGCTGGACATTCATCATATGGGGCGCGCTGCACGGGGCCATGCTGAGCATCAACCACTTTTTCCGCGCCTGCATCAAGGGCAGCCTGACGGAAAGGGTTCTCGCCACCCTGCCCTTGCGCATCTTCTTCATCTTTTTCACGTTCATGTGCATCAATCTTTGCTGGGTGGTCTTTCGCACGGTGAGCCTCGACGGGGCTGTAACCATGTATGGAGCCATGTTCGCCGGGCCTTTCACGGCTGAAGCAGCCGGGCGGATTGCGGACCATGCCGGCCTTTCGGCAGTGGGCGCACTGGCTGCCAACTGGCTGCCCAACAACTATTTTCAGGGCTGGATGCCCTTTGCGCTGCTCGGCATCAGCCTTGTTCTTGTGTGGGCCTTCCCCAACAGCCACGAACTGCTGCACGGCAGGCGCGACGGCA
>NZ_JBAIYW010000198.1:0-1271 GCF_036763055.1 Desulfovibrio sp. 1214_IL3152
AGCACGGCGGCCGCTGGCCCGCGCGGCGGCAGCGTCACCCCCGGTGGCGACATTGTTACCAACGAGACCGGCCAGCAGCAGATGTATCTGAACCCGCAGTTCCGCTATCAGGGTTCAGGATCCACCGACGGTTCGCGTCTGCGCAGCCAGCGTCTGCCTTACACCATGGTCGGCATGGCCGTGGGTGATTTTAACGGCGACGGCAAAAACGAGATCGCCCTGCTGAGCGAAAACCACCTGCGCATCTATATGTGGGATCAGGACGGCAAGCTCAAACTTTTGGGTGAAACCCTCATTTCGCGTTCCAACAAGAACTTTTCCATGCGGGCCATTGACCTGAACCGCGACGGCGCCATGGATATTGTGGTGGCCACCTTTGAGGACGACAGCAATCGCCCCTACAGCTATTTTTACAGCTTCAAGGGCAATAAGTTCACCCAGGTGGCCGAGCGCATCCCCTATTTTGTCAGCGTGCTGCGTCTGCCTCCCACCTTCACGCCCACGCTTGTGGGCCAGGGCTGGGATTCGCTCAAGCTTTTTGCCCCCGGCGTGTACTCAATGGTGAAAACCGGCGGCAAGTACACCTTCGGCGCGCGTCTTGACCTGCCCACCGGAGCCACCGTCTTTAACGTGGCCTGGCTGCCGGGCGGCAGAAACGGCAAGGGCGACCAGCTTGTCATGCTCACTGACGATGAGCGGCTCAAGGTCTTTCAGGGCCACGGCAACACCCTTGTCCACACCACTATGGAGCGTTTTTCCGGCTCCTCCACCGGCATGGACCACTATAAGGGCATGCCCGGCCTCGGCGTAGACAAAAACTATCAGCTGCCGAGCAAGTATTACGCCCCCATGAACCTGATTGCTGCGGATATCGGCCACACCGGCGAATATGTCATGCTGGTCAACAAGCCCATATCCACGGCTTCGCAGATGTTTGACCGCTACCGCTACTTCCCGCAGGGCGAAATTCATGCCCTGTACTGGGACGGCGTGGGCCTCGGCCTCAAGTGGAAGACGCGCCGCATTCGCGGTTCCGTGGCGGCTGTGGACCTGGCGGACGCCACCAATAACGGCGTTCTTGATCTGGTGGTGGGTCTGAACACCTCACCCGATCTTGGCATTGGCAGCCGTCAGTGCATGATCACGGCATATCCCCTGGACGTGTCGGCCACGGACCCCAACGCCCCTGCGGATATGAGCGACTTTGAAGTAAATCCCAACTAGGCGTTTTCGAGGGCGGGCGGCCCACGCGCTCTGCGGCGGGCAGCCCG
>NZ_JBAIYW010000425.1:0-1270 GCF_036763055.1 Desulfovibrio sp. 1214_IL3152
TGCGGTACAGGTCCACGCCGGGGCTTTCACGGTACATGCCGCTTACCACGGGCAGGCCCAGCTGCTTGTTGACCGCGGCGCACACCGCGCCGCAGGCCGTGCCATAGCGGCCGGCGTTAAAAGCAGGCCCGGCGATGAGTCCGTCGGCCCCGAAGCTCTTGACGGTTTCCACCATCCTGGCGGCCACGGCGTCGAGATTGTTGGCGCAATAGTTATCGCCGCAGATAAAGGTTGCCACGATCTCGGCCTGATCGCCCAGAGCGGCCTTGAAGGCCATGCCGGGACCCACAATGCCCTCGCGTACTTCGGGGCTGACGTCGGCCTTGTCTTCACCGCCGATACCGGCAAAAAACTGATTTATATAATGCACAAGCTTATATGCCATGATAGTCTCCTGCTCCTTGAGCCGGACGCCCCTACAGGGTGCGGCCGCCGATGCGGTTAAAGCCCAGTTCGTTAGTGGCGCCGAGTATGGCCTGCAACTCCACTTCAAGACTGCCGTCTTCACGCACGGAGCCGAAAAAACCGCCGGCGATGGTTTCGGCAGGGGCCTGATCACCGATGATTTTCTTCATGGGCGGCAGGATGATGACTTCGTTGGCATTGCCGGCGGTCACGCAGGCATCGCCCTCGGGGCAGGAATCGGCCAGAGACTGGCTTGAGCCGTCGCGGCCTGCGAACTCATCGGTGATAAGCACGGTTCTGATGCCCGCCTGCTCGGACTTGCGGCAGTTCATGATGAGGTCGGCATCGGGATTGCCGAAGCCTTCCTCGCTGATGACCACGGCATCGACGCCCAGCATGCGCGCCAGCTTGACCGCATAGGAAGAGCTGCGCTTTTTGTCCGCCAGAGTCACGTTTTCATTGGTGATGATCACGCCGACAAAGTTCAGGTCCTTGCCGTGGTGTTCATACAGGCTGCGGATGACAGGATTGTTCAGGTGCACGTAGGTATTGTTCTTGTCGCAGGCGGACACGCAGTTGCCGGATATGATGGCCCCGTCCATAACTTCCGTGGGGCTGATCATGGTCGGCAGAATGCGCTTGGCGTCCACGCCGTAAACCCAGGTATCGTGCAGCAGCCCCTGGGATTGGAGCATGTAGATATAGGCCACCCTGGGCAGGCCGGGGTGGGCATGCATGGCTTCGCTGAAGGGCGGAAAATCAAACTCTTCCACCTTGTCCGCCACGGCATCCTTGCAGGCGGCGGCCAGATAGTGGGCCGTGCGCAGACCGGCCAGGCGGAAGCAGGCTTCGCACTGATGCGGCT
>NZ_JBAIYW010000401.1:0-1269 GCF_036763055.1 Desulfovibrio sp. 1214_IL3152
GTTTGGCCGCCGGGCTGGCCCCGGCTTCCGGGCGCTTCTGAACGCTGCCGGAAGCCGGAGAGCGAAAACCCCTGCGGGCTAGGCAGTGTCGTCACGAGATGAATTCCTTGGTATATCAAGGAGAACGAGCCTTTTATGCAGGGAGTGTACTCTTATGGTACCCGACCGGAATAAAAGGCGAAGTTCGACGCAGAGATACCGGGAAAGGCGCTCGTGACAACACTCTACATCTAGAGCATTTAACACTTGAAATGCTTGCTTACGGCAGGCAAAAGCCTGCCTACTCGCATTTCGTGGCAAGGATTTTCAGAAAAATCCTTGCAGAGCAGTTGACTCGTTTCATTCGTAAACTGCTCTAGAACACCGTCTGTCCGTCTACCCCGGTGGAAAGGGCCTTGAGGGCCTTGAGCACCAGCTCGCGCCGCAGATGCTTTTCGTCAGCGGCAGAAAGCTCGGGATTACCCAGGGGGTGCGGAATGGACACAGTAGGCACAATGCGGTTGGCCCCGATACTCAGGGAAATGGGCACGATGGTGCACATGTGGACCACGGGCACATCGGCGGCTTCTTCAATGGCCTTGGCGAGCGTTGCACCGCAACGCGTGCACGTTCCTCAGGTGGATGTGAGTATGACCCCGTCCACATGCGCGGCCTTGAGCTGCGAGCCGATCTCTGTTCCGAACTTGCGCGAGTTGGCTACAGATGTGCCGTTGCCCACGGTGGTGTAAAACACGTTATAGAGCTTGCCGATCTTGCCTTCCTTTTCCAGGTCGCGCAGCACGTCTATGGGCAGCACGCGGTCAGGGTCCTGATTGGCGTAGGTCTGGTCGTAGCCGCCGTGGGCCGTGAGATACCTGCCCTTTTCAAGGTCGGTAACGCCCTCGATGCTGTAGGCCCCGAAGTTCTGGGCCGACGAGGCCGCGATGTGGTCGGGGTTGCCTTCAGGCACAATGCCGCCGGAGGTAACCACGGCAATGGTGGCCCTGCTCATGTCGGCAATGGCCGGGCGCGGCTCCACGCGGTCAAACACGGGCATGGCGTATTCGGTCTTGAACTCTTCGCCCCTGACCTTCTTGATGAGCATGCGCACAGCGCGCTCGGCCCCGGGCTCGTCATAGAACATGTTCTTGCGGATGCCCCTGGGGAAAACGCCCTCGGCCGCCGGATCAGCGATTTCTTCGCCGCGCAGCAGCCTGAGCATCACGGCAGCCATCGCAGGCACGGCCTTGCCCATACCGCGTGCGCTGTCCGCTGTTTCCACAATGGTTA
>NZ_JBAIYW010000639.1:0-1269 GCF_036763055.1 Desulfovibrio sp. 1214_IL3152
ACATTCTCAAAGTTTAAGGCACGCTCACTTCGGCGTTTAACCGCGCAGATAAACTGCGCTTACGCCTCCGTAGCGAACGTCTGCTCACGCAGCCGCCAGAGCAATTTCAAAGTGAAATTGCTCTAAATGCTTCCGGGGCGTTTGCTTCGGCGCGTAACCGTGCAAATGAACAGCTCCAGTGAACAGGCCGACCGCATATGCGGTCGGCCTGAAGTGTTTTTGCCGGGAGCGGTATTTTTATTCGGCCGGGGCCAGGCGCTCGGCCAGGCGGGTGAAGCGTTTGCGCGTCTTGTTGTTCTTGACGGCCATGTGCAGCGCGCGGGACTCGCCCACCAGGATGACGAGTTTTTTGCCGCGTGTGGCTCCGGTGTAGATAAGGTTGCGCTGCAGCAGCACATAGTGCTGCATCATGATGGGTATGACCACGGCGGGGTATTCCGAACCCTGGGATTTGTGAATGGATATGGCGTAGGCCGGGGCCAGCTCGTCCAATTCATCAAATTCGTAGGGAACCACGCGATCATCAAAGGTGACGCTCAAGGTGCGATCGGCAAGATCAAGAAAGCTGATCCGCCCCATGTCGCCGTTGAATACGTCCTTATCGTAGTTATTGCGTATCTGCATGACCTTGTCGTGCAGGCGAAAGGACCGTTCGCCGCGCCGAACTTCCAGACCGTTGGGGTTCAGGGCCTCCTGCAGGCGCGCATTCATCTGTCCCGCGCCCACGGCCCCCTTGTGCATGGGGGTGAGCACCTGGATGTCGTCCACGGGGTCAAGCCCGAAGCGACGCGGAATATGGTTGCGCACCAGATCAACCATGAGGTCGGCGGCTTTTTCCGGATCGTTCTGATGGATAAAGTAAAAGTCGGAAAGGCGGTCCTTGCTGGACTCCAGCGAAGGAACCTCGCCCCGGTTGATAAGGTGGGCATTGCAGATGATTTCGCTTTCCGCCGACTGACGGAAAATTTCCGTAAGCTCCACCACGGGGACTACGCCGGAAGCGATGATGTCGGCCAGCACGTTGCCGGGACCCACCGAGGGCAGTTGGTGCACATCGCCCACCAGCACAAGGGTCGCACCCAGGGGAACGGCCTTGAGCAGGTGGTAGAAAAGCAGGGTGTCCATCATCGAGGCTTCGTCCACCACCAGCAGGCCGCAGGCCAGAGGGCTGTCCTCATTGCGGGCGAAGCCGTCTTCCTTGGGGCTGTACTCCAGCAGGCGGTGGATGGTGCGGGATTCGCGCCCCGATGTTTCGGCCATGCGCTTGGC
>NZ_JBAIYW010000226.1:0-1269 GCF_036763055.1 Desulfovibrio sp. 1214_IL3152
CACAGTTTGCGTTCCCCGCAGTTCGGGCAGGCCCGCATTGGGTTCGGCCATGACCGGGCAGGCGCACACGCCCAAAAGCTCGGCAACCACAGGCTCCATCTGCTCCGGGCCAAGGCTGCAGTTGGTCCCCACCACGTCCACACCCATGTTTTGCATGGTTTCGGCAAAAATGGCGGGGGTTGAGCCAGTAAGGCTCACGCCCTGCTCAAACGTCATGGAAACCATTACGGGCAGGTCACAGACCTGCCTGGCGGCCACTACGGCAGCCCTGGCTTCGGCCAGGTCGAACTGGGTTTCAATAAAAATAAGATCAGCGCCGCCGGCCACAAGCCCTCGGATCTGCTGGGCAAAAACATCAATAAGCTCGGCAGGCTCTACAGGCCCCAAAGGCTTGGCAAAGTGGCCGGTAGGCCCCACGTTGCCCGCCACGAAGACAGGGCGTCCCTCCGGGCGCGGCACATCGGCCGCAGCCGCGCGCGCCACCGAGGCCATGCGCTTGTTAAAAGAAAAAACATCAAGCCCTTTCGGCAGCTTGTAGGCATTGCCTCCGAATGTGCATGATGTAAGCAGGTCAACGCCCGCCTTGAGGTAGGACGCATGGATGCCCCGCAGGATGTCGGGATTTGCCATGCAAAATTCTTCCGGGCTTGTACCTGCGGGAAGACCGGAGGCCTGAAGCATGGTACCCATGGCGCCGTCAAGCAAAAGAGGGCGTCCCGAACCGAGCGCTTGTCTGAAAGTCATGAATGCCGCCACCTTGGCCGTCATAGTTTACTGGAAAAAGCAAGCCTTTCCCGGCTGCCGCGCAAAGCCCGTCTTTGCTTTCCAAGCGTAATGCCTGTATGGTATGCAAACGTTCCGGCAGCTGCGGGTTTTCCACAGGAGCGGAAGCCGCGGGCATGTTCATCAAAAAATGATGGCCTGCGCAACCAGCAAACTGTCCTGAAAATCCCGGTCCGAAAGGCCGGG
The DNA here is from genome assembly GCF_036763055.1 of Desulfovibrio sp. 1214_IL3152. Classification (NCBI taxonomy): domain Bacteria; kingdom Pseudomonadati; phylum Thermodesulfobacteriota; class Desulfovibrionia; order Desulfovibrionales; family Desulfovibrionaceae; genus Desulfovibrio; species Desulfovibrio sp. 1214_IL3152. Next base: position 970 of record NZ_JBAIYW010000226.1, read on the forward strand.
CGCGACAAGCCCGCCGTAACGGCCGCACCTGCAATCAACGGACGGCTGTTCTTTGCCCCGATGAATAATATTGAAAAGAATAAACCAAAACTATAGCATACAGACATTGCAGCGCTTTTGAAAGCGCCAATGCCTGAGTATGGATAAAATGAAAAAAAATAGCAAGATAACCCCGAGCAAAACCAAGGCAGCAGCAGCGGCAAAAGGCAAAAAAACCGCGCTTCCGGTGGAGGTTGTCGCGCCTGAAGCCACTCCCCCGAAGCCTTCCGCCCCGGCAGGGGCAGCGGCCGGCAAGACGCG
>NZ_JBAIYW010000566.1:0-1268 GCF_036763055.1 Desulfovibrio sp. 1214_IL3152
TTCCCGGTATCTCTGCGTCGAACTTCGTCTTTTATTCCGGTCGAGTACCATAAGAGTACACTCGCTGCATAAAAGGCTCGTTCTCCTTGATATACCAAGGAAATTCATCTCGTGACGACACTGCCTAGAGGAGTTTGATTACATGGCTCAGGCAGAAAACGATCTTTCTCCTGCTTTGGAAAATTATCTGGCTATCATTTTCAAACAAGAATTCGCCACAGGGGCGTGCCGCCCCAGTGACATAGCCGAAGCGGCCAAAGTTGCCCGTCCCTCGGTGACCAATGCGCTGCGCACGCTTGCCAAGCGGGGCTACATCAGCTACGCGCCGTACAGCCTTGTGAACCTGACGGAAAAGGGCCTTGCCGCCGGGCAGCGTCTGGCCCACAGGAACATGGTTTTGCAGGAGTTTTTTCTGACAGTGCTGCAACTGCCCGAAGAAACCGCAGCCAATGTGGCCTGTATGCTCGAGCACGTCATTCCTGATGACGTGATGCTGCGCTGGCGGCTGTTCATGCTTTACATGCGTCACACCATGCCGCAGTGGGCGGATTGGCAGGAAAAAAGCATTGCCCTGCGCGAAGAACATTCGGCGCAAAAACACCGCTTGCCTGAAGGCGGCGAAGCGCCCCCGGCCATAGTGCACCGCCGCGATTTTGTGGAAGAAGGGTAGCGCTGTTCGCGACAGCACAGGCTGACTGCGCTGCAAAGATTTTTGTAATATCCTTGTCACGGAATGCGGGCAGGCTTTTTTCTGCCGGGCGTGAGATTTTCTGGGGTGAGCTGCCGCGTCGGCTCAAGAATGCCTTTTGCCATGCCGGGGCGTTGCCTCGCCATGCCCGGTTTTCGACTTGCCATGCCGGGTCTTTGCCCGGAGCCGGCGACCGTGTGCGCCAGATTCCGGGCTTGCGTCCCGACATTTTTCACGACAGGAGCAGTCTATTTCAGTTTGTATTCCACAGGAACGCACACGCTGAAAGCGGCCCCGCGCACGCCTGTGTCCAGTCCCGCCAGTTTTTCTCCCAACTCTCTGGTGGCACTGTCGAGAGACGCCTGACCGCTGCTTTTCTGCAGGCTGCTGACAGTCACGCGGCCCTGTGCGTCCACGCTGACCAGCAGCATCGCCAGCCCTTCCGCTCCGATACGACGTGCCTGCTTGGGATAGTTCTTGTATCTTTCCACAGCATTGACGATTTTGCTCAGGGCCATGTTGCGTGCCGTGGCGGGAACATCCGTGCTGCCGCCCACAACGCCACCCACGACACCTCCGG
>NZ_JBAIYW010000189.1:0-1259 GCF_036763055.1 Desulfovibrio sp. 1214_IL3152
CTGTAGTGGTCAAGTAATATTGGCCACGGTTTTACAGTAAAAATGGTATCTGTTCTCTGACTCTTCCGGCGTCAGCCCACCGTTATAATGGTGAGGTCTGACGCTGTTGTAGTAGTTCAATATGTAATCATTAATTTGCTGCCGGGCCTCGTCCTTGCCTGCGTAACCATTCGTTGGCACCCATTCTGTTTTCAGACTGCGGAAGAAGCGTTCCATGGGGCTGTTATCCCAGCAGTTTCCCCGCCGACTGACGCTTTGATTTATTCTGCAACGCCAGAGAAGTTGTTGATATTTAAGGCCTGTATACTGGCTTCCCTGGTCGCTATGGAACACGACATCCCGGGGTTGGCCACGCGTCTCATAGGCCATCCGCAGGGCACTGCTTATCAGTGCGGTATCGGCATGCGCTGACAGACTCCAGCCGATAACCCTGCGGGCAAAAAGATCCATAACAACCGCCAGATAGCACCAGCGATTTCCTGCCCAGAGATACGTAATATCTCCACACCATACCCGGTCTGGCTCCGGTACTGCGAACTGACGCTCAAGCAGATTCGGCAGGCTGGTATGCTCCTGACGGGCATTTTTATACTGATGTTTTCCGGGCTGACAACTGCTCAGGTTCAGATATTTCATCAGACGTCCGGCACGGTAACGGCTCATCGGGACGCCGTTTTGAGTCAGCATTTCAGCCAGAGTGCGCGCGCCCGCAGAGCCCCGACTTTGGTTCCACGCCCGGCGTATTTCGCTGCACAACCTGACTCGTGCCGGATTAACCGTATCGCGTCGTTTTCGCCAGTACCGGTAACTGCTGCGGTGTATTTCCAGAGCAGAACACAGGCTGACAACCGTGTGGCTGTCACTTAGTCTGGCGGCTATCGTGAACCGTTCAGCGAGTCGGACATTAAGAGCGCGGTAGCCTTTTTTAATATCGTATTTTGTTCCTCCAGACGGCGAACTTGCTTTTCCAGCTCGCGGATACGTTGCTGGTCTGGAGTAATGGGTGTGGCAGAGGGCGTAATACCCTGGCGCTCTCGCCTGAGCTGGCGTACCCAGCTCTCAAGCGTGGTTGAACCGACATTCATCGCTTCACTGGCCTGTCGATATGAGTAGCCCTTATCAACAATCAGCTGTGCACATTCCAGCCTGAACTCAGGGGTGAAGGTTCGTTTGGTTTTCTTGTTCATTAAGTCACCTGTTTTGTGTTGTGGTGAGAATATCACCTTTCATCAGGTGGCCAAATTTAGTGTGCCACTACA
>NZ_JBAIYW010000408.1:0-1252 GCF_036763055.1 Desulfovibrio sp. 1214_IL3152
TGTTCCCGCCGTGCCCGTTGCCGTTGCCGCACCAGGGAGAGGCAATGCTGGAGCTTGCGCCGGTTTGGGCCTGCGAGGGCAGGACGGTGAGGGCCATGACGAAAACAAAGGCCAGGGATGCTGCAAGAATGGACGGTTTGAAGATTGTGCTTTTCATGAGGGTCTCCTTGTCTTGTATATGCTCGTGCTCTTGACCTGTTTTTGTTAAGGAAGCGGTCAGATCACGTTTTTAAGCTTTTCGTATTCTTCCTGTGTTATCTCGCCGGATGCCAGGCGGTGCTTCAGTATGTTCAGGGAATCACGCCGGTCAAAATTGCACCGTTTTCTGATCAGCAGGCGGCTTACAAGCCAGACCGCCAGCACGAGTACCGTGATTGTAAGAAGCATTCCCAACCAGCCGCCGCCCCAGCCGAAAAAACTCTGAAAATAACAAGTATGCATTTTGTATCCTCCCGGTGAGGCCGGGCGCGCCTGCACCCAGGCGGGGTTGCGCTGTCACCGGTTTGCACTTCGCGTGGTCTTGCCCGGTATAAGGCAAAGGTCGTGCCAACTTGGGTCATTTTTTCATAACATAGAGTAATAACTGTTTTTTATTTAAAAAGAGCCCGGGTTTTTAGGTGGCGGGTTTTTTCAGGTTGTCCAATTTTTACTCGCCGATAACGATGTCTGTCCAATTTTTACCAGTGGGCTTGACCGGGTGGGTAAAAAATACATAATACAGTCATCCTGAAACAAAGGAAGACCCATGAAGAGCAGAGTTTCAAGACTGTTTTCCGCCAGGGGTCTGCGCGCCCTGCACCTGGGGCTTTCGCCCTGGATGGTGGTCGGCATGGCTATCATTCTGGGCCTTGCCATCACAGCACTTGCGGTGCGCAGCAACCAGCGCGGCAAGACATACATGATACAGAATCTCATAGACAGGGCCGAGGCCCTCATATGGGCTTTGGAAGCCGGCGCGCGCACCGGGCTGTGTACGCCGCTGGGTACACTGGGTACAAGCGACGGTCTTCAGTCGCTGCTGACGGAAACCGCCAAGCAGCCCGGCATTGTGTTTATGGCTGTCGCCAATGACGAAGGCAAAATGCTTGCGTACAGCGTGCCTGTGCGCAGCAGAGACAGAAACCGTGCGAAAGGCGAAAGCCCTTCCCCCGGCGAAGTGGCGGGCGCGCGGGCCTTGGCCCTCGTCATGCCCACCGGGGTGCAGGTCACGGAAAAGCCCGCCTGGCGCATCCGCCAGTGGAACGGCAAAAAA
>NZ_JBAIYW010000562.1:0-1240 GCF_036763055.1 Desulfovibrio sp. 1214_IL3152
TGTCACCGCCAGCCAGGGCGACAGGGCGCGTCTTGAGGATCTGGTGCGCAACGACGCCCTTACGGGGCTGCGCAGCCGCACCTATTACGGCATGACTGTCGACAAGCTGGAGCGGCAGCAAATGCGGCCTGTCAGCATCATCATCGCTGACATGGACGGCCTGAAACTGGTCAACGACCACATGGGCCACAGCGAAGGCAGCGAAATGCTCTGCCGGGCAGCCGTCATACTGCGCAGCAGCCTCAATTCTGCCGACTGCATCGCCCGCATGGGCGGCGACGAATTTGCCGCCATTGTACCGGGCTGCGCCAGGGAAGACCTTGACGAACTCATGCAGCGGATCAGGGATGCCTTTGATGCCCATAACATCAACGAAGATCACGTACCGACCCATATGTCTGTGGGGGGCGCATGCGCGCAGGACATGACCACCACCCTGGCCCAGGCCCTGTCGGAGGCTGACCGCAACATGTTGGCCGTCAAACGCGAAAACAGCCCCAGGTGGCGGCTGCGCATCAAGAACTGGATAGAGAAGCATACCGGCAAAGCGGTTCAGCTCGACGACAGCCGCTACAGGATGTCTCCCGTACACAACGACTCTTGACGTGGACCGCTCTTTGGTCCAAAGTATTTCCCATGTCCGAAGATAACCCTCCCCCTACGCAGGCCCCCGGCGCTTCAGTGACGGAAATTCCCGTTGTTCAGGAGCCCGAGAGCGGCCAGAAGCTACTTCAGTTCCTGCAACGTCGCTTGAACCTGCCCCAGGCCATGCTGCACCGCTGGGTGCGCACGGGCCAGGTCAGGATCAACGGCAGCCGTTGCAAACCTTTTTCCCGCGTACAGACCGGCGACACGGTTCGTCTGCCGCCTTTCGCCATGAAAATGGCCGCGCAGTGCGATTCTGCCTCGCCCGCTCCGGAAGGCAAGGAACAGCGTAAGGATGATGCCGCCGAAGACGGCCCCCCGCTGCCGCCGCTGGTTGGAAAGTCCGGTTATCTGTGGGCGTTTGACAAGCCTGCGGGGCTGCCTGTCCATCCGGGAACCGGGCATGAAGACAGCCTGACCACCCGCCTGGCCTGCCATTTTGCCCGGGCCAGCTTTATGCCGACCCCCGTGCATCGGCTGGATCGGGGAACTTCGGGGGTCATTCTGGTGGCCGCCTCTTACGCCGCCCTTGATGAAACACAGCGGGCGCTGCGCGCCAACACAGTACACAAAGAATATGTGGCCTGGGTAGCCG
>NZ_JBAIYW010000635.1:0-1239 GCF_036763055.1 Desulfovibrio sp. 1214_IL3152
GTGGTCAATGGGCCGGGCGAGGCGCGCGAGGCTGATCTGGGCGTGGCCGGGGGCCGCGACAGGGGCATTATTTTTCGCAAGGGCGAGATCATCCGCTCCGTGAAGGGGCAGGAAGCCTTGCTGGCGGCTTTTATGGAAGAACTGCAATCACTGCTTAACGAAAAGGAAAACATCTAATGCGCTTCAGCTCCTGCTATATTCCCACGCTCAAGGAATCTCCGGCCGATGCGGAAGTGATCAGCCACAAGCTGCTGCTGCGGGCGGGGATGGTGCGTCGGCTTACATCCGGCCTGTATATCTATCTTCCCCTGGGCCTGCGGGTGATAAACAAGATCAGCCGCACCGTGCGCGAAGAAATGGAAAGAGCCGGTTTTCGCGAACTGCTCATGCCTATGGTGCAGCCCGCCGACCTGTGGAAAGAAACAGGCCGCTGGGAACATTACGGCAAGGAGCTGCTGCGCTTCAAGGACAGGAACGAGCGCGAATACTGCCTCGGCCCCACCCACGAGGAAGTCATCACCGACCTTGTGCGCGGCGAGGTGCGTTCCTACCGTCAGCTGCCGGTACGCCTGTATCAGATCCAGACCAAGTTCCGCGACGAGATACGCCCCCGCTTCGGGCTTATGCGCGGACGCGAATTTGTGATGAAGGACGGCTATTCTTTTGACGCCACCGCCCAGGGGGCCGAAGAAAGCTATAAAAGCATGTACGACGCCTACATGCGCATTTTCAGCCGTCTCGGCCTGCGTTTTCGCGCTGTGGAGGCCGACACCGGCTCCATCGGCGGTAATTTTTCCCATGAATTCATGGTGCTGGCCGACACGGGCGAAGACACCATCGCCTTTTGCCACGATTGCGAATACGCAGCCAACGTGGAGCGGGCCGAGGTTGTCTGGCGGGGCAGCCCCGCTGCGGGCCATTGCCCGGCCATGGAAAAAATAGCCACGCCCGGAGCGCATAGTGTGGAAGAGTTGACGGCCCTCCTGGGGGTTCCCGCCAGCGCCATCGTCAAGACCATGCTTTTCAAGGTGGACGGCCAGACTGTGGCCGTGCTTGTGCGCGGCGACCGTGAGGTCAACGATATCAAGCTCAAAAACCTGCTCAAGGCGCAGGATGTGGAACTGGCTGACGCCGCAACGGTGCAGGCCGTCACATGCGCCCCTGTGGGTTTTGCCGGGCCTGTGGCTCTTGACGTGCCTGTCTATGCCGACGCCGAACTTCAGGGCGGCACGGACTATG
>NZ_JBAIYW010000396.1:0-1238 GCF_036763055.1 Desulfovibrio sp. 1214_IL3152
GCGCAGCAGGTTGGGCGCGCGGCGGCGCACGTTATACCCGCCGGGCAATATGCCGTCGGTATAGCAGCCGCGCTCCACCGAATCGCGCATGACATCCATGACGGCCTGAGCGCGGCGACGAACCTCAGCCTCTGAGTGCCAGAAACTTTCATTGACCATGACGATCTGGGCCACGGTTTTGCCTTCGCGCTCGCAATGGGCAAACAGCTCTTCGGCATTTTCATACACGTAGGGCGGCGCGGGGTATTCTTCCGGCCCGGTTTCAAAGTCAGCGTCGGTGCGGATAAAGCCGCCGCCGATGGAATAATAGACGCGCGAATACAGTTCCGTGCCGTCGGCGGTGTAGGCCACAAGCTTCATGGCATTGGAGTGCCGGGGCAGAAACATGCCCTTGTGCAGGCGCATGTCGCGCTCATACATGAACGGAATGTGGCGCGCGCAAATGAGATTCAGGTCCGCATTGTTTTTCAGCTCCGCCGTGCGCCGGGCCAGATGGGCCGTATCAACCGTTGCCGGCTCCTCGCCCTCAAGGCCACCGAGGATGGCCCCGGTGGTGCCGTGTCCTTCACCCGTAAGGGCCAGAGAACCAAAAAGATCCACGGTTACACGCCCGGTCAGGGGCAACAGCCCCAGCACCGCCAGCTCGCCTGCAAATGCCTTGCCCGCCACCATGGGACCCACGGTATGCGAGCTGGACGGCCCGATGCCGATTTTGAACAGATCAAAAACGCTCAACATGACGTCCCCCGCGAAAGAATGTGCGGCAACGCGCAAGGGCGCGCAACTCCGCCGATTCTCTTGTGACACAGGAGGCCCCGTCACGCAACGTGCGGCATGGTGGGCACGGGGGCCTTTCACTCATTGCCGTTTGGGTCGTCTGCGTGAGGGGGGAAGGGGGGCTGGTCTTCGAGACGGGTTTGTGTTGCCCTGCGGGAATGGGGGTTTTTTAATCTTGCTTTGGTCGTTTGTGCGCTGGCAAAGAGGTGGAAGGGGCTTGGTCTTTGCGATGGGTTTGTGTTGCCCTGCCCGCACAGCGGCTTTTTCTCTGATCTTGTTCGGGCCGCCTGCGCGGCGGGCGGCAAACGGTGAAAGAGGCTTGGTTTTTGCGATGGGTTTGTGTTGCCCTGCGGGCACAGCGGCTTTTTCCTTTGATCTTGTTTGGGTCGCCTGCGCGGCGGGCGGCAGAGGGGGCCGGTTATGGGGCTTCGCCCCCTTCTCGGCCCCCCTTGCATCCCCCC
>NZ_JBAIYW010000303.1:0-1233 GCF_036763055.1 Desulfovibrio sp. 1214_IL3152
GGGAATCGCGTAGCACGCGGTCCACATCCACAACTCCGACTTTGGGCGGCTCATCGAAATTAAGGCATCCCGTCAGAAAAATGCAGAGCAGCCCCAGGGCTGCAAAACGTATTTGTTTTGTCATAAATGTACCTTGAAGGAAAAAGCCGTCCGCGCCCAAGGAAGGGCAGGGCGCGGACGGCCGCACAAGCCGTATGGGCGCTTGTGGTGTTTGCAAATGCAGGCGGGGCGGCGTAAGCCGCCCCGCGCCGGATGGTTGTACTTTGGTTTTACTCTGGCTTGGACAGTGTCTAGAACTCGTAACGGACAGTACCGAACACGCCGTGCGAGGTGCTGTGTTCAGATGCCTGTATGTTGTAGTTCACGCCGAGGCTCAGGTTGTCATTGCCGAAGTCAAGGCCAAGTCCGCCCGTATAGCTCATGTAGTCCATGGTATGGGTGTCCAGTTCGGCCTTGGTTCCGGTGCCGGTGAAGCGGATCTTGCTCTTGGCCTCAATGTCGCCGGTGGCGGGAATGACGCCGAGGTCAAGGCTGGGCTTCACATACCAGCCGCTGCCGGTTTCAACCTGCTTGCTGAAGGTCACGCCGATGGGGAATGTCCAGATGTTCTGGTTCATCTCGTCCCCGTGCATGACGGTGCCGTTGCTCTTCACGTCATAGGAATTGGTGTTCACATACATGTAGCGCACGCCCAGGTGGGGGATGATGTCCACATACTGGGTATTGAGCTTGTATTCGGCGCGCAGGCCGGTGCTCAGGGCGTATGCCGTGATGTCGCTCTTGAGGTCGCGCATCTGCATGGCTCCGGGCAGTTCCTGCTTCACCTTGTTATAGGTGCTGGTGTAGTTGACGTCGGCAGTGAGGCCGAAGTTTTCCACTGCCCACCCGGCGTAAGCGCCAAGGCCCCAGAAGTTGAAGCTGTTGGTGGTTTTTGCCAGATCGCCTTCGCCTTCGGCATAGCCGCCGCCGATATTGAAGGCGATGCCCGCGCGCAGGGCGTTATCAAAGGTATAGTCGCCGCCAAGGGCCACGCCGCCAAGGCCGCCGTGCCACTTGAGGTCATAGTTGTTGCCGGCTTCCATGCTCCAGGCGTTCTGGCTCTGGTACAGGGGCATGATCCACAGGGCCATGCCCTTTTTGTTCACGCCGTCGGTCTTGTCGAGCGAAACGGACTGCATGCCGTTGCCGTCGGGCTGGGCGATGCTGGTACGCTGGGTAATGGCCGCGCCAGCC
>NZ_JBAIYW010000272.1:0-1233 GCF_036763055.1 Desulfovibrio sp. 1214_IL3152
CGGCGACCATGCGGAGCATTTTATTGGTGATGTCGAATCCGCCGAAAACGTTGACAATAGCCATTGCCACGGCAAGAGCCCCCAGAAGCGTGAAAAAGGTCGAACCGGCAAGATGGGTCGCGGTTACAAGACGCAGCAATTGGCCGGAAAGGGCCTGGCGTGCCTGCGCATCCGTGGTAAGCGTACCGGAAAGGGCCGCGATGTCACGTGCCAGAGACGCAGCCTTGGCGCGCAGGACGTTGGCTTCTTCTTCCGGAAGGTCTTTGAGGGCAATTGCTGGTCCCTGACCTTCGGCATACCAGTCCACGCTGCTGCCTTCGGCGTCGTGCTGCGGCTCCGCAAGCAGGGCGGCATGTTCCGGCCCCAGTTTTTGCAGCAGTATGGCCTTGAGCTGGGCGTGGCAATCTGTGGCAAGTATGCCCTGACTGGCAAGCGCCCGCATGGGGCCACGCATGCTGACAGCGATACGTATGCTCATGGCTTGCCTCCCTGGGTGTTACCTGCGCCTTTTTGCGCCGTCTTTTCAGGGGCGGAGGATTTTTCCTGTCCGGGAGTCTGCCCCTGGCCCGGTTGGCCTGATGGCGTGGGCGCAGCCAGAGTAAAGGGAATTCCCGCAGCGCGCAGAAAATCCGCAAGACTGGCGCTTACAATCGCCAGGCTTGATTGCCTGTAGGATCCGTCATCCAGTTTTATAAAGGTATTGATGCCCACAACTTCGCCCTTGTCGTTGACCAGCGGCCCGCCGCTGTTGCCTTGCGATACGGTAGCCGTATGCACGATAAGGGGCGGGTTGCGCTCCAGAATGACGCTGACCACGCCTTCGGTATAAACCACTTCGGGCGCTGCCGCTTCATTGCCCTTGAGCAGGGCCAGAAATTTGGGATCATCATTGGTCACGGCACCGGGAAAACCCCATGCGCTGACTTTTTCCGTGCGCCAGACATCGGTTGTCAGCGGCAGGGGGGTGATGGCCGGGTTGTTTTCAACGGCGAGCACGGCAAAATCGCGGCCCGCGCTTTGTGTGGACAGCAGAACGCGGGCGGGCAGGGGCGCGCCGGTAGCCTTGCTGACAACAACTGCCTTGCCTGCGGGGCCGACCACATGCGCATTGGTGACCACATGGTTCGGAGATACAAAAAATCCCGAACCCATTGAAAGCCCCTCGGGCTGCAAGGCCAGCACAAGTACCGTGGCCTGTTCCATAAGCGCGGCAAAGCCTTGAGGGGGCGTGAA
>NZ_JBAIYW010000446.1:0-1232 GCF_036763055.1 Desulfovibrio sp. 1214_IL3152
GCGTGGGCTGGCGCTGTGCGGCGGGTACGTCACGCAAGGACGGCAGGCCCATTTTACGCCAGCTCGTGGCGGCACGTTGCAGCGGCTCCGGCATGTTGGCCTTGAGATCGGCTACAAACGTCTGGCCGGGGTTGTAGTCAAAGCCCGCATCAGGGAAAAAGTGAGAACCGTTGGGCATGCGGTAGCCCGTGACCGTGCGCGGCTCGGGCTGCCCGGTATCAGGGTTGCGAATGATGACTTCTTTTTCAATGGCGTCACCGCCGCTGTCTTGCAGCGCGTATCCGCCACGCTTAAAGCCACGCTCTGATAAGGTATCCACCCGGCAGCGACAGTGCCAGCCGTTGGGCGGGTACATGGTCTGCCAGATGGGATCGTCATAACGGTACACAAGCCCGTTCATGGCCGCGTGGCTAGGCCGCGTCCTGGCATCCATGATGGCCATATAGCGCCAATACGGGGCCACGGCAGCACTTTCCACCTGCTGCTTGTAGCGCCCGGCATTGTACGCTGACTGCATGTTTTGACGGTAGATGAGATTAAGGCGGCTGGCGCTGCCGCGCTCCCCCTTGCGCACCTCGCCCGTATCTGGATTGACTATATCCCCCTTGCCCCACCAGCCTTTGCGCTTGAGCGTATCTTCCAGCCCGTGCCGAAACTGCGCCTTGCTCTGGCCTTCGGCAAGGGCTTTTGCCGTGGCGGCCTTGATGTCGGCCAAAAGATCAGCCTTGGTCACGCCAGCAACCGTAAACGCGCGGGCGTGGGCCTCGCGCCATGTGTCTTGCCAGCGGAACGATATTTTATGCCCTTTACTTTCAAAATACCGGATGGCCTCACGCGGGGGCAGATTGCAGGCGTGGGAAAGATCAATATCGGTGCTCATAACAATACCTTTGTGCGGGCGTAAGTTTTGATGCAATGCAAGGACGGCAAATGCCGGGCTGCGGGAGTGTAGAAAAAACTACATGACCAAAGCACGGCATGCCGCCTGACGCCGCAGTGCGCAAAAATCACGCCTGCACCCGCCCCCACACCTCGCTGACAAACAGCGCCCGTGCCATGATTTCGGCCAGCTGGGTTTCGTCCATCTGCGGGTACAACTCGCCCAGACGGGCTTGCATGTCTTCGGGCGACAACCCGGCATCAAGCTCCGCAATCAGTGGGGCAAGTAGTGCCTCGCCTGCCAGCGCCAGAGCCGCGCTGGCCTGCATGCCATCCAGAGCGCCCTGCGCTGA
>NZ_JBAIYW010000589.1:0-1229 GCF_036763055.1 Desulfovibrio sp. 1214_IL3152
CACCAGATGAACTGTCCGTCGCGGCGGCGCAGGCGCAGGGTCATTTCGCCGGAGCGTATGCCCAGGGCCATGCGCGCAAGGCAGGTGTCAAAGGCGGCGCTGTCGCCGCTGTACAGGACACTGTCCTCACGCCAGACATCAAAGGGAATGCGGTCGTCGTAGTTTCCGGCCAGCAGTTCGCCTATGCGGGGGCTGATGTAGGTCAGGTCATTGTTGCGCCACTCGAATACCAGGGTGCGCGTATGGTCTACCACGGCCTTGTAACGCAGGTTGTCGAGTTTTTGCTGCTGGAGAAGCTCGTTTTCGCGCACGATGGTGGCCGCGCGCTTGAGTTCGTCCACATCCTGCACACAGACAAGATAAACAAAATCACCGCCGGGCTGGCGAACGGGAAAAGCCGTAATGCGCGTCCAGCGGTAGCTCATGTTGCGGCATTTTCTGCGCATATCAAGCGTAGAAAAAGGCTGGCCGTTTTTTTCAAGATCCCGCCGGGCCAGGGGGTCCCAGAAGCGTAGCAGCGCGTCGTGGTCGTCAGGGTGGACGAGCTTGGTCAAGGCTTCGGTAAAGAGGTCCGACAGGGCGAGTCCGGCCGAAGGCGGCAGGAAAATATCGTCGCTTCTGTACAGCTCGCGCGCCTGGTTTTTTTTAAAATCCAGAAGATATATTTCGGCGTAGACGCTGCGCAGCACGCCTGAATAACACTGCTCTTCCATTCTGCCGCTTGCAAGGCATTTCATGGGAGCTACAGTGAAATCTTTTTGGGTGTTGGTTTGGGTGGGTTTGTTTTTCATAAGCAACGCTTGGTTGGTTGCGCACGGATACGGCGCTAACGCCGAACTGTCAAGTTTTGAGCCTAGCACCGGCCCCGACGTTTTGCAAATGAACCGCACTGGTGACAAGTCTCAGGCACATCTGTAGGATGCCCCACATGACAAGTGGAAACAAACAGAAAAAGATCAAGGTCTGGTCGTTGAGTTTGGGGTGTCCCAAGAACAGGGTCGACAGCGAGCGCCTGCTCGGTTCGCTGGGCGTGCCTGTGAGCCATGTGGAGCACATGGGCCGCGCAGACCTTGTATTTATCAATACTTGCGGGTTTATTGATCCCGCCGTGCGCGAGTCTGTGCGTGCCGTTCTGGACGCGGGGCAACGCCTTGGCCGCTGCGGCAAAAAACCTCTGCTGGCCGTGGGCGGCTGCATGGTGGGCCGTTACGGCGCGGAAAATCTGGCTG
>NZ_JBAIYW010000345.1:0-1225 GCF_036763055.1 Desulfovibrio sp. 1214_IL3152
GGCGCATACCGCGCCGCATGCCGGCACCGTCCTGTTCCATTTTTCGTTCCATACCGTTTCCGCCGCACATGCCGCGTCCGCGCCCGGTGCGCGGGCCGTTGCCTTCAGGGCCTGTATTGTCATTGCAAGGCATATGAACCTCCTTTTGTTCTGATTGCGCCCTGCGCGGGGCGTCTTTATTGTTGACATATGTCATGAATAAAGTATGGGCATTATCTGACATATGTCAATAACATTTTTTTGTATAAAATATATACTGTAAATATAGCGTGTTAAGTAAAGAATGGACGGACGCGCTGCGGCCGCCGCATGAAATGTGGCTTCGGGTCGACACGGTAAACGCCGAAGTAAACTTTGAGAATGTACATGCTCAAAGTTACTCTGCTCTAGAGCAATTTAACTTTTAAATTGCTCGGACGTCTGCGTGAGCAGACGTTCGCTACGGAGGCGTAAGCGCAGTTTATCTGAGCGGTTAAACGCCGACGTGAGCGTGCCTTAAACTTTGAGAATGTACATTCTCAAAGTTACTCTGCTCTAAAGACGAAATATGCTAAAAAAGGGCGGAAACCTTGCGGTTCCGCCCTTGGGAAGTAAAGCCGTTGCCGTTTTGAGCGGCAGGTCCTGCTGCGGTTCGGTCTGTGCCGTGTTGTGGCAGGCGCAGGCGAGGGGTACGGGGGCTGCCTTATTTGGTGTAGAGGATAAGGGCGACCATATCCAGGTCTTCAGTGCCGGTATTGAGGATGCCGTGTACCTCGCCGTCATTACAGACGGTCACGTCCCCGGCTTTGACAAGCACTTCGGTTCCGTTGTCGTTATAGGTTCCCTGCCCTTTGAGCACATGATAGATTTCAAGTTCCCCGTTGTGCTTGTGGCTGCCGATGGCGCAGCCGGGCTTGAGATTCACCAGGTTGAACAGGCGTCCTTTTCCGGCAAGGCCCTCTTCATTGACGATTTTGGTGAACTTGGTGGTTCCGGGGCCACCGAACATTTCCTTTTCAAACCCTTCCAGTGCATCGGCGCGATAGATCATGTGTTCTCCTTGTGCCTTTGTTTGGTTGCGGCCTTTACGCTGCCCCACGCCCCTGCGGATGTGCATCCGCTGTCAGGCACGGGGCATCTGCTTATGCCGTTGCTTCGTCGTCATCCGTCGCTGGCGTTTCTGCCGCGCTTTTTGCCGCATTTTTTCCGCCTGTGCCTTCGGCCCGGCGTAGATCGGAAGAGCGTC
>NZ_JBAIYW010000349.1:0-1225 GCF_036763055.1 Desulfovibrio sp. 1214_IL3152
TCCCGCGTTGGCCCTGGCCCTGCTGGGTACGGTGGAGTCACTGGCAATCGGCAAGCAGCTTGCCAGCGTCAGAAACGACAGCTTCGACGGCAGCCAGGAGCTTATCGGGCAGGGATTGGGCAATATGGCGGCAGGCATCACTTCCGGCATACCGGGCTGCGGTTCCTTTACCCGCAGCGCCCTTATGGTCACATCCGGCGGGCGCACCCGCATGGGTACGGTATTTTCCGGTCTGCTGGCCCTGCCCATGCTTTTTGCGCTGGCCCCGTTCATTGCATGGCTGCCCTTGCCCGCGCTGGGCGGCATTCTGCTTATCATTGCCGTGCAGATGATAGATATCGAGGCCATACGCCTGTGCCTGGTCGCCACGCGCATCGACAGGATCGTGCTGTCCCTTACCTTTGCCTCCACACTTATCTTTGACCTTGAAAAAGCCATCTTCATCGGCGTACTGCTGTCGCTGGTGCTTTTTATCTATAAAACAGCACACCCCCGCGTGCGCCGCCTGCGGCCCAATGACCCCCTGCTGCGCGAGGCCCCGGAGAACATGCCCAACGGCATCGCCGTTTATGTCGTTGAGGGAACACTCTTTTTCGGGGCCATCCACGAGCTTGAGCGCCAGCTTTATGAAGAGGACGAAGAGCCCACACGCCTTGTGGTTCTGCACCTGACCCGTGTTTTCTGGCTGGACGCCTCGGGCGCATACGCCCTCTCGCAATTTGTGGAGCGTTGCTATGCCCGCAGCATTCCCGTCATTCTGGTTGTGGGCAGCCGTTCCGTGAACAGGATACTCCAGCGCACCGGCATACTGGACTATCTGAGCAATGGCTTTGTGGCCGAAACCATCAACGAGGGGCTGCGTCAGGCCACCCAGCTGCTGAGCCGCATCACCTGCCGCGATGGCCTGTGTACCTACCCCGTGCCGGGCATTGCGCCCCTTGCCGAAAGCGCGGCCGCCACCTATGCCGGTCAGACTCCGCTGCAAGACGCCGCCCTCAAGGATAAGGATGCGGATCCGCACGAAGCACCGCCCCTGTTTGAAGCAACAGAGGCCGGAGTCGCCGCCAGCACGGCCCCCACCCAGATCGACCAGCTGCCTCTGGACATGGACGATCATGACGACGAAGAGCACAGCGAACCAGGCAGCGCGACAGACGAAACAGACCGGGAAAGCCGGGCGGATTACGCCGACGCTGCTCCCGGCGGAACAGACCGCATGCTGAAA
>NZ_JBAIYW010000026.1:0-1219 GCF_036763055.1 Desulfovibrio sp. 1214_IL3152
TGGACGTTCAGCCCCAATGTGACGGCAAGCGCGGCCTGGATGCGCCTGCTCAACGACAACTGGCAGGGCGATTCCAGCCAGCCCGCGAACTTTCTTGACAACTTTGACCTTGTTGCGCTTACGGTGCCGGTCACCCTTGACGGCCTGAAGATCACGCCCTGGGCCATGGCCGGGGGCATGGGACCCAACAGCCTTATGCCCGCTACGGTTACCGGCATGCCCGGCGGCAGCAAAAAATTCACGCTCAACAACCCCCTGGCAAGCACCCAGGGCATTGACGGCCTGCAGCTGCGCGACGGCCTGTACCCGGCAGCATTCAGCACAAAACGCACCGGTTCGTCCATCTGGAACGATGACTACAGCACCCTTTACTGGGGTGGCATCACCGGGGACTGGACCGCCCTTGACCCCTTCCGCCTGCGCGCCGACTTTGTTTACGGCGGCGTCAAGCGTGAGCATGAGTATCTCAACCGTCAGGGCTGGTACGGTATGCTGGTCATGGAATACGCCCTGGACTGGGGCCTGCCCGGCGTCTACGGCTGGTACTTCAGCGGCGATGACGACAACCCCCATAACGGCTCGGAACGTCTGCCCTATATCGCCACCACCAACAACCTGCACAATTCGCTTTCCACCTTCGGTTACCGGGGCAATCCGTCCATGGGCGGAGCCAAGGGCGTGCTCGGAACCAACCCGAGCGGAACCTGGGGCGTGGGCGCGCGCCTGAAGGATCTGAGCTTTCTTGACAATCTCAGTCATACCCTGCGCCTGAACTATTTCGGCGGAACCAACAGCCCCGAAATGGCAAAGTATATCACGGGCCGCAAGGCAGAAGACGGCGCTGGCCGCCAGGTTTATCGCAACAATACGGACTTCAACTCCTTCGGCACGTATCTGACCACCGAAGACACCGGGATGGAAATCAACCTGGACAGCACGTTCAAGGCTTCTGAAAATCTGAACTTCTTCCTGGGCTTGGGCTACATACACCTTTGGCTTGATAAGGACGTATGGGGACGGTATCAAAACACCTCCGGCGACAGCCTCAATGTTGCCGATGCCTGGAAGGCGTCCCTCACGGTGGTTTATTCCTTCTAGAGCAATTTCACTTTGAAATTGCTCTGGCGACTGCGCGAGCAGACGCCCGCCGCGAAGGCGTAAGCGCAATTTATTTGCGCGGTTAAACGCCGAAGCGAGCGTGTTTTAAACTTTGAAAATG
>NZ_JBAIYW010000009.1:0-1218 GCF_036763055.1 Desulfovibrio sp. 1214_IL3152
CCGCCGGGCGCTCCAGAAAAGCCAGCAGGCGAAGCAGCGTGGACTTGCCGCAGCCGTTCGGCCCGGTGAGCGCCAGGGTTTCGCCTTTTGTCACCTCAAGACGGGGCAGGTTCAGGGCAGTGCGCCCGCCGTACACCTGCACCAGATCGCGCCCCTCATACAGCAAAGCATTCACGCGCGCCCCCTGTGCCGGAAAAAAGCCAGGGCCAGATTGACGGCAAAAGCCATCAGCAGCAGCACAAGCCCCAAAGCTATGCCTTGGGCAAAATCTCCCTTGCTGGTTTCCAACGCTATGGCCGTGGTCATGGTGCGGGTGGCATAACGGATGTTGCCTCCGAGCATCATGGCTACGCCCACTTCGGTGATAACGCGCCCAAAGGCCGTGATGCAGACCATGCCGATGGAATAGCGGCATTCCCACAGTGAAAGCACCGCCATCTGCCGGGCGTTGGCCCCCAGGGTCAGCAGGGTGTCGCGACAGCGCGGGTCCAGATTTTCCACAGCCTGCGCGGTCCACGAGACCACAATGGGCAGGGCCAGAAGGGCCTGCCCCACGGCCATGCCCGGCAGGGTAAACAGCAGGCCATACTGCCCCAAGGGGCCGCGCGCCGTTATGAGCGCATAGACCAGCAGGCCGATAAGAACCGTGGGAAAAGCCAGAAGTGTGTCGGAAACAAGGCGCAACGCCCTTTTGCCGGGAAAGGAGCAATACCCGAGCACAAAACCCGCCGGCAACCCCAGCAGCAGGGAAGCGGTCATGGCATAGCAGGTGGAAAGCAGGGTGGCGCGCACGGCGGAAAGCGTGGCCGCATCCATATGCATCAAAAGGGAAAATGCGCCGGAAATGCCGTTGACAAGATAATCCATACGCGCCCGAACCTGACGGCAAAAATATGCCGGTAAAAACGGATACAAAAACCGCGCGGGGCAAAAACGGCCCGGCCGCTCTCATCCCCGCGCGGCTGCTTCAGAGCAGTTGACGAATAAAATGAGCAACTGCTCTGCAAGGATTTTCCTGAAAATCCTTGCCACGAAATGCGAGCAGGCGGGCTTTTGCCTGCCGTAAGTGAGCATTTCAAGTGTTAAATGCTCTACATCTAGAGCAGATTAACTTTGAGAATATACATTCTCAAAGTTTAAGGCACGCTCACTTCGGCGTTTAACCGCGCAGATAAACTGCGCTTACGCCTCCGTAGCGAACGTCTGCTCACGCAGCCG
>NZ_JBAIYW010000168.1:0-1216 GCF_036763055.1 Desulfovibrio sp. 1214_IL3152
CGCGCATGCTTCGTCGCCTGCGCCGGGGTTGGTCGTTGCCGGGGCTTCCGGCGCGGCCAGAGCCAGGGCAAAGGCATAGTTCATAATCAATATGCCTATCAGAAGCAGCAGAAAGGGCAGTCCCCAGAGGGCATAAAACACGGTGGAAAAGAGCAGCAGAACCATACTCAGCCGGGCGGAACCGAAGCCCGCCGACAGCCGCCAGCACAGCAGCAGAAGAGGCAGAAACAGAAAGAGAAAGGAATAGGAATTGAACAGCATGCGCAGCCTCCCCCCGGAACGCGGGCCTTCGGAAGCCCCGGCGCTAAAAGACCGGAGATCCACGGTAGCAGAGGCCCGCTACGGCAGTCGCTGGACATAAAAAAGCACTGGGCGAGAAATGCTGCCCGTGCAACGGCTGGCCGGAAAAAGGAACGCAAGAGCCTCCGCTACGGTGTCCAGCGGATGTCCGCCGTGAAGGCGCAGGCGTTACGGCGCGGCTAGGGATTCAGTTCTGAGCGGAATTTCCGCGACAGACGGAAGACCATAACTTTGCGCGGGGGCAGGGTAATGGTTTCATCTGTCTTGGGATTGCGCCCCTTGCGTGACGCTTTGTCATAGCATTCAAACTTGCCGAAACCGCTGATCAGCAGAGCACGGTCCTTTTTAATGGCCGCTTTCATGATGTCCAGCAGTTTTTCAACCACGTTTTTCACATCAACGCGGTTTTTGTCGGTTTCTTCGTAGATGGCCTCCACGATATCCGCTTTGGTCAGAGTTTTCTTCATTGTGAGTTCTCCGGCGCGTGTTGTGGCGCTGGTATGTCTGTCACAAACATGTTCCTGACAGGTATGGCCAAATGGTAAACAAAGGCTTGCTTCACATGAAGGGCACTTTTGTGTAAAATACACGCAACTAACGGGCAGAGCAAGATTTTTCTTAAAAATTGCCTTCTTGCCGAAATAATGGCCGCAGTGCGCGCCGCACATGGCTTCACAGGCATCGAGTATATATGAAAACGGTATCTGCCCGAATTTTTTCTTTAACCCTGCCCTGGTTTCTGCCTCCGGCACAGGTTGGCGCGCTTGTGCCGATTTTTCTTCCTTTCAGGGGTTGCCCTGTGCGTTGCGTCTTTTGTGCGCAGGATGTGCAGACGGGTTTTGTATCCGCGGCCTGTCCGCCCGAGTCTGCACCCGGTGCTGCCTCTGGCGCTGCGCCAGCCCCCCCCACTGCCGAG
>NZ_JBAIYW010000116.1:0-1215 GCF_036763055.1 Desulfovibrio sp. 1214_IL3152
CAGCCGGGCGGAAATACAGTTGCACGATGCCGTGCTTTCCGCTCCGCAGAAGGGCGTTGTGCTTACCCGCGCCCGTGAGGCCGGGGCCATCGTTCAGTCCGGCCAGACGGTCTACACCCTTGCGCTGACCGATCCCGTCTGGCTGCGGGCCTATGTGGACGAACCGGACCTTGGCCGTATCAAGCCGGGCATGTCTGTCCGCGTTCTTGTGGATGCGGCCCCGGGAAAAAGTTTTCCCGGAACCGTCGGTTTTATTTCGCCAACGGCGGAATTCACCCCTAAAACCGTTGAGACCAAGCAGGTGCGTACGGCTCTGGTCTACCGCTTGCGAGTGCAGGCTGAAGATCCGGAAAACGTCATGCGCCAGGGCATGCCCGTAACTATTGTTGTGGACGGTGCTGACGCGCCATGAGCGCCACGCAGGCCAGTTCCGGCGAAACAGCCGTACAGCTTAACGGCCTCGGCATGACCTTCGGCAAGGGACGCACGGCGGTTACGGCGCTGGATGACATTTCCGCCACGATTCCTTCCGGGTGCATCACGGGGCTTGTGGGGCCGGACGCTGCCGGAAAAACCACACTGATGCGTATTCTGGCAGGGCTGATGCTTCCCTCCCACGGCGAAGCGCGGATTTTCGGCCAGTCGCCGCAAAAACTTGTCAGCGAGAGTGCCAACAGCATCGGCTATATGCCGCAGCGTTTTGGCCTGTACGAAGACATCAGCGTGATGGGCAATCTGCGCCTGCACGCCAGTTTGCGCGGGCTTGAAGGCACGGCCCGCGAGGAGATTTTTGACCGCCTTTTGCAGTTTACGTCGCTTGCTCCCTTTACCAACAGGCTGGCCGGGCGTCTTTCCGGCGGCATGAAGCAGAAGCTCGGCATTGCCTGCGCGCTTCTCGGTTCGCCCCGTCTGCTGCTTCTGGATGAACCCGGGGTGGGGGTAGACCCGCAGTCCCGGCGCGAACTGTGGCGCATGGTGCAGGAATTGAGCCGTGACGGCATGAGCGTTATATGGGCAACGGCGTATCTGGATGAGGCCGAGCGGTGCGCTCAGGTTGTGGTGCTGGACAAGGGCAGCGTGCTTTATTCCGGCGCACCGGGCGACTTTACCAGCCGGGCATCCGGGCGGGTTTTTCTGCTCAAGACTCCAGCGGGTACGCACAAGCGCGAACTGGCCCGCTGGACCATGCGCCCCGGCATTGAGGACGCTCTTGTG
>NZ_JBAIYW010000302.1:0-1210 GCF_036763055.1 Desulfovibrio sp. 1214_IL3152
GAAGGCCGTTGCCCGCAATGAGGGCGTCGTCCGCCATGCGTCGTTCAGACGCCCTCCGCCCGTCGCGGTCGTTCTGTCCCCAAGCCTCCATCCGAGCGTTTTTTTGTAGCGCGCGAGACGCATGACGCCACCAACAAAGAATTGTTGTGGCCGGGGGTGGCAAGCCGGTTTACGGCCGAATTTGCGGCATGAGAAAACGCTGGTGTCCTGAACGTTCTGGAGTTTCTTATTTTATATTTGGGAATTATGTCACATGTTGCTTGAAGGCAGGGGGGCGCTGTGCTAACTTGACGCTGTGGTTCATATTGCCGAGCGTCCTGTCAGGCTTTTTCGCTGTTGCATATGGCGTGCTGCCTGTGTTACCGCTGTGTAACAATACCGCCAATGGGCGTAACTGCCCGGCGCGACATATTTTTGCGCTCACGGTCCGGCGGCCATGCCGCCGGCGGCACAGGTTCCCAGGTTAGTAAAACCGGGGCTTTGTCATGAGTTCTGGAGCCGTCATGCCACTCTCACGCCTTTTGGGCTTTTTTTCGCGGACCGCCCGGCGGGCCGCAGCCGGAGCCTCGGCTTCAGACAGCGATGCCGAACGCTTCTTTGCCCTGCGGCATCATTCCTTCAAGCTTTTTCTCACGGCATGGAACACTTTTCAGGAAACCATGACCGCCCTTGAGTACACCCTGTGCTGTGACCATCCCTTTGGGCTTTACAGGGTGCGCGCCCTATGTACCAGCATGGCGACACAGGCGTTTCAGTGCATCAAGCAGCTGGAGCGGCTCGATCCCGCCCCCTGCGAAGCCCTGTACGCGCGGTTTGCCGAATTGCAAAACATGGTGGCGGACGACGTTTACGAACCGGAATCCTGCCTTCTGGGGCCTCTTGTGCTGCCGCTTGGGCCGGACGAAACGGATATGGAGGCTCTCAGCGGGCAGGGGCGGTCTCCGCTGGTTGATCCTGTGACCCTGCGGCTCGAAGATGTGCGCCGCCGTCTGCCCGATCTGGTTCCCAGGGGCTTTGTGGTCACTGCCGTGGGCTGCCAGCATTTTTTCCAGAGCGGCGAACTGCAGAGCGAGATCAACCGGCGCATACAGGCTGCCGGGGGCCTTGCCCCCAAACATCTTGCCAAGCTTTCGCGCAGCCTCGGCCAGTTGGTGGAAGATACCCCCATGCCTCAGGATCTGGCGGCGGAAATTCTGGCCGCTGTTGCCCG
>NZ_JBAIYW010000124.1:0-1209 GCF_036763055.1 Desulfovibrio sp. 1214_IL3152
ACAGCCCCCACAGGCCCCCGCTGCCGACCGGCGTGCAGACCGCCGCACCGGCTGCCATGCCGACGGCCCAAAAGAGGACAGTGCGAACCTTTCAGTAAAAAAGCTCCAGGGGCAGCTTCGGCAGCCCCTGCCGACCATAAAAAGACGTCCGGCCTTTCCCGCAATAACGCAGGAAAAGCCGGACGTTTGCCTGTTGCCGCCGGGTGGCGCCTGCTATCAGTCTGACGCCGCAGGCCGGGGCAGTGATCCAGAATCTGCGGTTCCGCAAGCTACTGGATTTTGCAGTTGCCGTCCTTGCATTCTTCGCTTGAGATCACAGGCGTGGCCTGGAACAGCACCACCTGCTCGCGCCCCTGGTTTTTCACCAGTACCAGGGTAAAACGCATGAGCCCTTCGGGCTGGGCAGGCACGGCCGTACCCTTGAAGTAGCCGTTGCCCGTCACGAGCGTTGCGCCGCCGATAAGCGCGGTACGTGCGTTAAGGATGGTCAGGCGGTCGACCACCAGTTCCTTGTTTTTTATGGACTGGATAAAGTGTTCCTTGTCCTCGATATGCCCATTGGCGGCGATGTGCCAGTAATTGGGAGCCAGCAGGGTCTCAAGGGCCGGGATGTCTCCGGTCATGACCGCTTCGGTATACAGGGCCACGCTGTCGGCCTTGGCCTGTGCCGTACCGGCGGAAAGGCAAAAGACCAGAGCGCAGATAAGCGATGCCGCTTTCAGAAGTTTCATTGGGGTCCTCCGTCGTTATACTGGGCCGTCAGTGCGGCGGTAGTCCGGTGCGCCGTCGCAGATTTTCCGCCGTGGTTCCGGCGGCAAATTTGCCAACTGAAGCGCTTTCCTCTATTCTGTTCTTCCAACTGTTAAGCAAAATGCGTTCATTGTAAAGCTTCCCCTGCCGCCCCCAGATTTTTCGGCTATTTCTCCACCACAGTACGAGGTGTTCGCGTCATGCTCACCAATATTCTTCAGGCCATCGGCAATACGCCCATGCTGCGTCTTGATCTTTCGCAAAACATGCCCGGCACGGTCTGGCTCAAGCTTGAAAACCGCAATCCCGGCGGATCCATCAAAGACCGCGTGGCTTTTCATCTCATTGAAAACGCCCTTCAGTGGGGCGAACTTGAGCCGGGCGGCCTGGTGGTGGAGGCCACCAGCGGCAATATGGGCATCGGCATTGCCCTGGTTTCGGCCGTGCGCGGCCTGCGCT
>NZ_JBAIYW010000400.1:0-1209 GCF_036763055.1 Desulfovibrio sp. 1214_IL3152
GCCAAGGTCGCGCCGCAGGCAGACATTTTCACACGGCGCATCGCAGATGCGCGCCATGATGCCGGGCAGAGGCAGATGGCGTTCCAGAAGCTTACGGGCCTCGCCGCATTTGCCCTCGGCCATGCGCGCCATAAAAAGGCGCACGTCCAGATCAAAGGGGCAGGCCGCCCGACAGCGCGGGGGACTTTCCTGGGTACAGCGGGCTTCGATTTCATGCAGGCGCTTCTGATCCATCATAATGCTGTTCTCGCTGAGGTCGGACTTTAGAGTAGATTAACTTTGAGAATGTACATTCTCAAAGTTTACTTCGGCGCTTAGCAGCGCAAATAAATTGCGCTTGCTCACGCAGTCGCCAGAACAATTTCAGAGTGAAAATGCCCTGGCGGGACAAACCGCGCACATACCGCTCCACTGTAAATGCGGCCAGGCAAAACATAAAAAACATGTGACGCGGCATGCGGCCAGGCCGCTCCCGCGTCACAAGAAAAAATACAATCCAGGGGAGCGGAATACAGGAGAAAGAGGTTCTTCAGCTGCCGGAGAGCACGTCGCCCCCCGGCAACTGAAGTCCCCTCCCCCGTATTGCTTTTACCTTACACCTACCTTACCTGGGCATGGCCTCCAAGACCTTTTCGGGCCGCGCGGGCAGATGGCGAATACGCGCGCCGCAGGCATTGTAGATGCCGTTGATGATGGCCGCATGCGGCGCGGTAAGGGGCATTTCGCCCACGCCCGAAGCGCCGAAGGGGCCATCCTTGCGAGGCGTTTCCACATAGATGATCTCAATGTCGTCAGGAATCATCTTGATGGGGGGAACACCCGCGCCGGCTATGGTGCTGTGCTTCTTGAGGTCTTCGTAGTCTTCACTGAGGGCCAGACCCACGCCCTGGGCGAGACCGCCGTAAATCTGGCCGTCCACCACAAGCTTGTTGCAAAGCTTGCCGATGTCGGCCACGCAGACCATTTTTTCTACCGTGGTTTTGCCCGTGGCTGCTTCCACCGCCACTTCGGTGAGGAAAAGCCCGTACATGTAGCAGGCAAAGGGCGAACCCTGACCCTTGGCGTCACAATCCTTGGCCGGGGCAGTCCATTTGCCGTCATAGCGCATGGGGCGGCCTTCGGCCTTCATTTCGGCGGGCGTGAGGAAGCCGCCGCCGGGCTTGCGCATGCCCTCGATGAGCATTTCGCAGGCCACACGGATGGCGTTGC
>NZ_JBAIYW010000070.1:0-1208 GCF_036763055.1 Desulfovibrio sp. 1214_IL3152
GCAAGGCCCAGAATCTGGGGCAGGGCCGTGAGATCGGGCAGACGCGAAGAAGTCCCACTTGACGCGGGCCAAGCCTGGTCTGAACCGAAAAGATCGGGCAGGGGCGAAGAAGGAGCATCCGCACCCTTTGCGCCCGGCAGCAAGTCTTCCAGCGGACTGGCCTGGGCCGTAAGATCCTCTGCTCCGGCAAGATCTGCGGAGGGCAGGTCGTCATGGCTTTCATGACCGTCGCCGGCGTCGGCCTGGGCGTTCCGGCTTTCCGTATTTTCTTCGGAAGCGCCCGGCAGGGAAATGCCGGCCTCCTCCAGAATTTCCTGCACTGTGGCCGCAAAAACGGTTTTATCAACAGGTTCCAGCAAGGCATGCGTGTATCCGGTATCGGCCAGAGCGTCCCATCGGCTGTCGTCGGCAGTGACGGCCAAAGCCTTGCAGAAGGGCAGGCCAGCCTTCACAGCCTGATTTTTAAAGCGCTCAAGCACGTCGCACGCCGCCGAACCATCCACAGGCTCATGCTCCACAAGCAGCAGGGCGGGATTTTCCCGATTCAGTTCCAGAGCTTCGCGCACGGTGCGCGCCTCTGTGCTCGGCAGCCCCATGCCCGCCACCATATGGGCAAAACCCTGACGCTCCACGGCCCCGTCCGCCACAACGACCACATGGGGCCGCAGTTCTTCGGGAGCAGAGGCATCCTGCTCCAGCGGCTTAAGACGAAGGGTAAAAGAAATGCTCGTCCCCTGGGGCGTGCATTCCACATTCAAGTAACAATTGTTGGTTCCGGCCAGTTCCCAGGCACGCGCCAGAGCAAGAGTGGAGCGGTTGCGCGGCGGAATGCCCGCGCCCGTGTCGGTCACCGTAAAAAGCAGGTGGCCTGGGTCTGGGCTTTCAGGCACGCGCCGCACCGAAAGATGCACAGCCCCGCGCGAGGTGGCCCGCACGGCGCTTTCAAGCAGAAGACACAGGGTTTCGCGCAGGGTCTGCGCCTGTCCCTCATACATATGCCCCAACAGGGGAGGCATATACCACGCAAGGCCAATGCCCGCATTCTCGGCAGCGGCACTGACGGCATCGTGCGCCTCGCGCACCATGTGCTGCAGATTGAACGCGGTGCGTGTTTCGCCTATGCGGCTCTGCTCAAGCCCTTTGCCGGGATTGTCCAGTGCATGGGCCATATCGGCGGCGGCCTCAAGCATATTTTCGGCGTACTGCCG
>NZ_JBAIYW010000263.1:0-1206 GCF_036763055.1 Desulfovibrio sp. 1214_IL3152
GAGGACATGCCTGCGGCAAGCCCGGAAGTGCTGCCCGGGCCGCAACAGCCAGATGCGCCGCTGCCCGGCGGCCTTGAAAAAAGGAAATAACAGCGTGAGCCGCGACCCCCTGCTCAAAGTGTATGGGCATATCTACCCTGTGGACCGGGAATTTTATGATGCTCTGGCCCGCGCCTGTGCGGATGCCCTGCCTGACGAAACAGATATTCCGGTCATCGAGATGGACGGGGACATGGCGCGCTTTTCCTTCGAGGGCGCGTATTTTCCTGTGGAGGAAACGCTGGAGGCGCTGGCGCACGGCCTGAAGCCGGAGCACAAGGGCAAGCTGGACGTGCTGGACTTGGAAGGCTGGCGTCTGACCCGCCATGTTTTTGAGGCGGGGCGCATCAAAAGCAGCAGCGCCTCGCTGAACAACGTGCTGGACTATTCCGGCCATTAGAGCAGTTTGCGAATGAAACGAGTCAACTGCTCTGCAAGGATTTTCCTGAAAATCCTTGCCACGAAATGCGAGCAGGCAGGCTTTTGCCTGCCGTAAGCAAGCATTTCAAGTGTTAAATGCTCTAGAGCAATTTCACTTTGAAATTGCTCTGGCGGCTGCGCGAGCAGACGCCCGCCGCGAAGGCGTAAGCGCAATTTATTTGCGCGGTTAAACGCCGAAGCGAGCGTGTTTTAAACTTTGAAAATGTATATTTTCAAAGTTAATCTGCTCTAGGCCGTTCACGGATGAAATGGGTGCGCTGCTCCGTGAGGGCTTGAGGGCGCGTTGCCGTCTGCCGCTGTGGCGTTGCCGCGTTCGAAAAGCGCCATATATTCCTGATTGCCCTTGGGGCCCTTGATGGCCGCGGGCAGCACGCCACGGCAGTTCAGGCCCAGACTTGCGCGGCTGAATGCCAGTATCTTGTCCACGGCTCTCTGCCGGGCTTCTTCGTCCCGCACCACTCCCTTGACTGTTTCGCCGGGTCCCAGCTCAAACTGCGGCTTGATAAGCGTGGCCACAAGGCCCCCGGTCCTGAGCCAGGTCATGCAGGCTGGAAGCACAAGGGTGAGGGATATGAAAGAAACGTCGGCCACCACCATGTCCACCGGTTCGGGGATAAGCCCGGCCTCTGCATGGCGCAGGTTCACGCCTTCAAGGTTGACGACGCGCGCGTCGCCCCGCAGTTTCTCGTGCAACTGATTGCGGCCCACGTCCACGGCGTATACGCG
>NZ_JBAIYW010000161.1:0-1205 GCF_036763055.1 Desulfovibrio sp. 1214_IL3152
CGGCAACCACAGCTTGTATCCAGCGAGGCGGAGCCGCCCAACCTCATGGCCGGCAGCCCGGTGCATCAGCGCCTTCAGGCCATGAGTCAGCTTATGGTTCCCCTCAACCTGCTGCACCCGGACGCGCCGGAATTTGTGCCCGCGCAGTGCCGCACCCTGCACGACATCACCCGTTTCTGCCATGAAAAATCCGTTCGCCTCATGTTTGAAGAAGAGGAAGCGGGCGTCAACAGACGCATGGGCAAGCAGTTGCGCGCCGGGGCCAAGCTGCAATACTGGATTGTGGACATGGGTGGCGGTTTCAGTCGCCGAGTCCCCGGGCCTGTGGTGGATCTGGATCTCATTGCCAGTGCGCCCATGCTTGCCCTCTGGGACGGCATGGTGGCGGTGCCGTGGGCAGGGCCTCCGGCCACCAGCGCTTCGGGTTTCATGACTGTCATGCTTGAAAGTGCCATGAATCCGGAGCTTGAAAGCACGGCGCCAAATTCTATGGCAAACAAAAATTTCTTTATTATATCTGATAATTACATGGTATTGCAGGCCCGTTACGGCTACCATTTCTGCACGGTGGAATCTCTGGCGGGTGAGGAAAGCCACGAAAATTTCGTGAGCTTCCAGTTCAAGGGCGGGGCTGCCGATCGCAAACGGCGGCAGTTGCGCGCCCGCATGGTGGCGGATCTTCTGGAGCATCACGGCTTTCGCGCGGACGTGAAGGACGACTCGGTGTTTGCCGTGGCCGAAGGCTATGATGCTGCCGAAACCCTGATGCGTACCCGTCTGCTCGGCTATCTGCTTATCCACACACGCCAGGTTGATATGATCATGCTGGATACGGATCGGGCCAAGGCCCTCAAAGACAAGATGGCCGCGGATATGGACAGCCTGAAAGACAGGCCGCTGAAAGACGCTTCCAGTTAGAGCATTTTAACTTTGAAAAAGTGTAGATGCTCTAGAGCAGATTAACTTTGAGAATATACATTCTCAAAGTTTAAGGCACGCTCACTTCGGCGTTTAACCGCGCAGATAAACTGCGCTTACGCCTCCGTAGGAACGGCTGCATGAAAGTGCAGCGCGCCTCTCGGTAGTGTCCAGAATTTTTCGCACATTTTGTAGCTACCATGTGGTGTCAGGTCTGGCGCTGTCTTGAAGCTGGCGCGTGCTTTGCGAGCGGGACGCTAAGTGGCGATCCCGCGCTGCAATGCCCG
>NZ_JBAIYW010000326.1:0-1198 GCF_036763055.1 Desulfovibrio sp. 1214_IL3152
GCCCCGGCCTTCCCGTTTCCAGTGGCGCTGCATGGTGCGAGGTTAATGAACCTTACGGCGGCGGGTCCGCTCCCGTATTGCACGGGATTCCCTTTTCAAGCCGGCACACCGGCTACCATTGCCGCGCATACTTTAGGCGGGGGCGGGCGGGCTGTCAATGTCTGACACTGCCTGCACAAGCCAAGGCAGATCAGGCAAGGTAAATCAAACCAAGGCAGATCTCTGGGCAAGGCAGGCCGGGACAAACCAGCCCAAGGCCCACAACGGCGCGGCAGCGCAGACACGCATGCCGAAAATGCCCCTGTGCGCCGAGTCCCTGAAGAAACGGAACCGCCGCCCTGCCCTCAACGAGCATGCTGAGCCGCCGCGAACGGCCAGCAGTAATCAGGCAGTGATTGGTCTTCGCGTTCGCCATTGGACAGCGGCAACTGGTTGGGCGCACTGTTGCGCAAAAGCCAGAGGCCTGTACCAAGGCTGTTTCAGGGGGTAAGCGCGGTTTATCTGCGCGGTTAAACGCCGAAGTGAGCGGGCCTTAACCTTTGAGAATGTATATTCTCCAAGTTAACCTGCTCTAGCCGTTCTGAATCCAGATTATGCTGGCCTGCCGCCCCGAGGCCTTCGCCCGCCGATAGGAGAAAAACTGCTCGTTATTACTGGCTGTGCATATGTCCAGGCCAAAAATGTTGCGCGCGGGCAGACCGGCCAGCATGAGCTGATGCCGGGTCAGGCTCCAGAGGTCCATAGTGCGGCTCTCTTCGTCAAACCACGGGCGGAACTGCGCGCCCCACTCCCTGTCAAAATTGACGAATTCCGCCATACCGGGGCCAAGGCTCGGCCCGCGCACGGCAAAAACATCCTGCGGCTTGAGATCATAGCGTTCGCAAAAGCGTACAACGCCGGCAAGGGGAAAGTCACAACGGTTGCCGCGCCAGCCCGCGTGCATGGCCGCTACATACCGGCCGCTTCTGTGCGCCAGAAGAACAGGCTGGCAGTCCGCCGTCTTGATAAGCAGCCCCAGGCCCGGCCGGTCGGTAGCCATGCCGTCGCCCTCTTCGGTTGGCACAGCATCACAGGCGACAGGCTGAGGCTCAAAAGCCATCACGTCGCCATGCACCTGTGACAGTTCCGCCCACTGGCTCATGCCCTGTGTTTTCAGGGACGCCAGCAAGTTCCTGCGGTTGTCCGCCACGTGGGCCGC
>NZ_JBAIYW010000473.1:0-1198 GCF_036763055.1 Desulfovibrio sp. 1214_IL3152
TGCGCGCGAAGCGTCGCGGATGCACAGGTCCTGCGGGGTGAGGACACGTTCCTGCCCGTCGAGGGTGGTGATTTTTTCGCCGTCCCGGGCGCGACTGACCACAATGCGGCCGCCTTCGAGCTTGTCGAGGTCAAAAGAGTGCAGCGGTTGGCCGTATTCAAGCAGAATGTAGTTGGTCACGTCCACAATATTGGAAACCGGGCGCACGCCCATGGCATGCAGGCGATGCCGCACATGCAGGGGCGAGGGGCCGATTTTTGCCCCCGTGATGACTCTGCCGGAATAGAGGCGGCAGAGGTCGGGATCTTCAATATCAATGGGAACAAGGCGCTGCGGCGCGCTTTCGTCCATCTGCAGGGGCAGGGCCGGGATGTTCAGCGGCAGGCTGAAGGCCAGCGCGGTTTCGCGGGCCAGCCCCAGCACGGAAAGGCAGTCCGCCCTGTTGGGCGTGACGGAAATGTCCAGCACTTCGCGGTCAAGCACAAGCTGGTCAACCAGCGGTTTGCCCACTTCAAAGCTGTGGGGCAGCACCATGATGCCGGCGTGGTCTTCGGTCAGGCCAAGCTCGCGCTCGGAGCAGATCATGCCGAATGACGGCGCGCCGCGCAGTTTGGCTTTTTTTATGACCATACCGTCGGGCATGGTTGTGCCCACAAGGGCCACGGGCACTTTTTGGCCTTCGGCCACGTTGGGCGCGCCGCAGACGATGTCCAGCAGTTCGCCCTGGCCTGCGTCTACCTTGCAGACATGCAGATGATCGGACTGTGGATGGTCTTCGCAGACGACCACCAGCCCCACCACAATGGAGTCGATGGCGTCAAAGGGACGGCGGATGTCTTCCAGTTCCAGGCCGAGCATGGTCAGGCGGTCGCCCAGAGCTTCAGCCGTGCCTTCGTAAGGCGTAAATTCACGCAGCCATGAAAGTGAGAGCAGCATAGCATGTCCTGTTTGCGCGGGGCCTTGGGCCGCCGCGTTGGGCGTCATAGGTAGTGGTGTTCATTGCAAACCTGGGCCGCGATTATGGGCAGCCCACGCGCCGCAGCCTCAGTTGAAATTCCAGGCCGGGGCGTCATCGCTCTTTCCGGGGTCCGGAAGGGGGCGGTCATGCTCCTGCATGGGTCTGTGCCCGTAAGCTCCGGGGCGCGGCCGCCGCCTGGGCGATTTCTCTTCCGGCTGCGCCTCGGTAACAGTATTGCCG
>NZ_JBAIYW010000392.1:0-1197 GCF_036763055.1 Desulfovibrio sp. 1214_IL3152
GACGCCCTCGGGCCTTGAGGTGCAGGCCAGGCCGCACGCGGCTTTGGGCCTTGACCGCTATACGCCCGTTACTTCGCCCCTGCGGCGTTATCCCGATCTTGTCAACGAGGCCCAGGTAGTGCATTTCTTGTGTTCGGGGCAACCCCGCTGGAGCGAGAGCGCCCTGACCGAGCTTTTGCAGACGATCTCGCCTGTGCTGGATGCCGTGGGGCAGGTGCAGCGTTTTCGCCCGCGCTACTGGAAGCTGCTGTATTTCCGTCAGCAGGGCGACAAGGTCTGGTGGCCCGGCGTGATCACGGAAGAGAATGATGCCTTTGTAAGCGTGAGCCTGCAGGATCAGGGCATGTTTGTGCGCGGCAGGCGGAAGCTCTTTGACGACAGGGCGCATCCCGGCCTGCGGGTGGATGTGCGGATCGGCAAGGTACACCCGCTGTACAATGAAATCATGATTCTGGAAGCAGCCACGGTGGACTAGCGCGGCCCTGACGGTTGCGGTTGCGCGGGCTTCAGGGCGCGTCCCTGGCCTCCCGGCGGTGATACTCTCAAGAAATGCAGTCCGACAGCGTGTTGTGGAGATGCCCATGCTGGAAATACTCTGGATAGCCCTGGCTTATGTGCTTGGTTCCGCGCCGTGGGGGCTGGTCATTGCCAGAACCTTTTGCGGTATTGATCCGCGTGAAAGCGGCAGCCGTAATACCGGGGCCACCAACGTGGCCCGCCTTTGCGGTTTCAAGTGGGGCGTAGCCACACTTTTGTGTGACGTGCTCAAGGGGGCCGTGCCTGTGTGGCTGGCCTTCAGAATCAACGGGTCGCCCGTTTTTGTCAGCGTGGTGGCTCTGGCCTGTGTGCTTGGGCATGTCTTTTCCTGCTTTATGAAGTTTCGGGGCGGCAAGGCCGTGGCAACGAGCATCGGCATTTTTCTGCCCCTGGCCTTCTGGCAGCTTCTGGCCGCCTCTCTGCTGTGTACGCTTGTTATCTGGCGCAGCGGCTTTGTTTCTCTGGGGTCTTTGACCCTGGTCACGGCCCTGCCCGTGGCGCTGGCCGTCAGCGGGTTGTGGGTATGGCTGCCGCTGGCCCTCGGTGTGTGGGCCGTTGTGGTCTGGAAGCACCGGGAGAATATCGTCCGTCTGCGTTCCGGCACGGAAAAAAGCTGGCTCAAGAGCAAGAGCAGCGGCGAAGCGCCGGCCAATGCCGAGG
>NZ_JBAIYW010000478.1:0-1191 GCF_036763055.1 Desulfovibrio sp. 1214_IL3152
TTCTTCCCTGGCGGCGGGAGCCGCTTCTGTCATTTCAGGGGCGTCGGCCTTGTCGGCATCCTTACGGCGACGGCGCACGATGACGTTGGGGTGTGAGCCGGAACGCTCGGCATCCGCCTGTTTTTGTTCGGCAAAATGTTCGCGCACGCGTGCCGCCTCCTCAGTGGTCAAGGACCCGGCCATGGACTTAGCAGACGCGCCCAGCTCGCGCAGAGCGCGCAGCATATCCTTGTTGGGCACTGCCGGAAATTCCTTGGCAAGTTCCGATACTTTAATTTTTTCTTCAGACATGTTTACCCCCCTTGCGCCGTGTCCCGGGCCTGAACCTGGCGAATTTCGCCATGCATACGGCATCGGAACAGAGATACCAGCCCCTGCCAGGTCTGGTTTTTTCAGCGTCAATAGTCAAAATTCCCTGGGGCGTCAGCACATGGCGGGTAAGCTCGGCCTTGGCGAAGCGGCGGCGGCACATAACGCACATGCGCACCGGCCCTTCAGCGGCCACGGCAGTTTTTTGCCCTTCCCCCATGCGGTTGCCCCTAATCTTGCGCATCCTCGCGAGGACTGCCGGCAGTATGGTCCTGACCGGATTCTTCCTCGTCGGCATGCGTCCGGCCCAGTTCCACAGCGGAGGATTCGGGCGTTTCTTCTACCACGGGAGCCAGAAAGTTGATGGCCGAACGAAGGTCGGCAATGCGCGACGCGCTGATGGTCAGCTTGTCGGAAAGTTCCTGGTCCGTGGCCTGGCGCAGCTTGTCAAGCGAACTGTAGCCGGCGGCAAGCAGGGCCTCAATGGAGACTTCGGCCACGCTGGCTACCTGTTCGAGACCGTGACCGATGGCATTGGCCTCGTTGTAGCGGGTCTCGGTGAATATATCGACTTTCCAGCCCAGAAGGCGAGCGGCCAGCTTGACGTTTTGCCCCTTGCGCCCGATGGCGTTGGTGAGCTGGTCGTCCGGCACGATGACTTCGAGCAGATTTTCTTCTTCATCCACCACGATGCGCGACACCAGGGCCGGGGCCAGGGCGTTGCGGGCGTAAGTGGCTATATCGGCGCTCCAGACAACAATGTCGATGCGCTCGCCGTGCAGTTCCTGCACGATATTCTGAATGCGCGAACCGCGCACGCCAACGCAGGCGCCCACGGGGTCCACATCGCGTTCGCGAGAGAGCACGGCCACCTTGGCGCGC
>NZ_JBAIYW010000072.1:0-22943 GCF_036763055.1 Desulfovibrio sp. 1214_IL3152
CAACTCATCCAGCTCAACCTGCTCGGTTCGGCGTCTCTGGAAGAACTCCTGAATCCACGACGGCGAAGAAAAGATAATCTTCAACATCTCAGCCTATTAGAATTGGGTGCTTAGCCGGACAGCAATGCTTCAAGCTCAAGTCGGTACGGCTTATGACGCACTCAAGGCAGACCCGTCACGTACGGCTAGTGTCGCTCAAGTGCGCGACCACCTTGCAGCGGAGCACGCCAAACGATGAGCTACCGTGTTATCTTTGCCCCGGAAGCAGTGGGACAACCCAGCAGTTTTGCATGACCGCATAAAGTCTGTATTTGATAGCTTTGTGTACAGAGACCTGAGGAAATAAAATTAGAATTTTGGAGAAACTCCATTTTCAACAAAGAAGGACAAGCAATGCAAATTTCTGATGGGGAAATTAACTGGTTTTATACTATGGAAGGGCAGGGGGAACCAGTTCTCTTTCTGCATGGGGGCTTTGATACCTGCGTCAATTATTCAAATTTATTTGCGGAATTGGTGGATGACTTTTGCGTTATTGCCGTGGATAGGCGCGGACACGGAAGAACGGCGGATACGGATGCGCCGTTCGACTATGCCCTGATGGCGGAAGAGTTGGCTTCGTTCACCCGTAAATTAAATTTGTCGTCGTTTCATGTCATCGGTTACAGCGACGGTGCAAACATCGGGCTGCATATGGCAAGCCGTTTTCCGAAAATGGTAAAAAGCCTCATCGCCATATCTGGAAATTATAAGGGCTCGTCCGGTATGTCTGAAGGCTGCCTGAAAATGTTTGACGCGCTATCTGTAGCCTTTGTACGGGAGCATATGGCGGAAGTACTTGAGCAGTATACCGAATTGAATCCAAACCCCGCACCGGAAACTTTCATCGCCAAAACAAAAAAACTTTGGACCCAAGAAAGCATCATCAGCAGGGAACTCCTGACAACCTTACAGGTGCCGACACTCCTTGTAGGCGGAGACCGGGATATGGTACTGCCGGAACAGTTTGTGGAAATGAAAGCACTTATTCCAGATTCTTCCTTGCTGATGCTACCGTATTGCGGCCATTTTGTTTTTCAGGATTTCGCTTGGAGTTCCACTGCGTCTTTTGCTGTGCGTCTGTTTAAGGAATTTTTGTCCGCGCGCTTCGCTGAACATAATACGGACTTTATCTGATTTTGTACAAATAGCTTTGAAAAGAGTCATTTGAAAGTATTCATCCTCAAAGTATGAGACACGCTCATCCATACCGTTGTCCATACTTTTTGAATTTACGGCAGTGGCCTGGTATGTAGCTGAGTGCAAATATAGCGTTGAAATGCTTGTAATTAGCTGAAACCATTATCTATTAAAAAGCCAGCCAATTCGACTGCTAAGCGAGTATACGGGCTTAAACCTGTATCGAGAGTTCAAATCTCTCCCTCTCCGCCACATAGCAAGTAAAACCGCCAAGTTATCTGATGATAATTTGGCGGTTTTTGCGTTCAAAAAAGGCGTGTTTTTAGCGAGTACATGGCCGCATCCATACCGGCATCCAGCCTTTTGCTCAAACCTCTGCGAAAATATGCTTCACATGCATCAGAGTTAATGAATGGCAGTATCAGACATTTAATGAGAGTATTTTTGACTATTAAAAAAAGAAGTAAAAGATAGCCATATCGTATATTCTCCAGTGCAGTTTAGTAATGTGACAAAAACTACAAAAGGAGAATATTCATGGAAGACTATCTGATCGTCTGTGAACACGATGAAATGCTGTCTGTACTTAAAGCTGAATCTGGTATTGAAAAAACAATTGATGACTATATCCTTTATTCGGCATTATCTGGCAATCAAGGCCGCATTGCCTTAATTGGCCTTGGAGAGGTCGGGAGCGTAATAACCGACTATTTATATGAAAAGTTGCCTAAACTAGAGTACATGCTCGATTCATTCAGCTTATTGGATGAATATCGCTCAATGGATCTAGTGAGAAAGGAAGGAGAAGGAATATACAAGGCTGAACCTCTTAAACTGGTAATCATAGCTGGTAAAATTGAAAATTCAGATCATATTGATAGTATTTTTGAAGCAATAAAGCTTTCAAAGTCCTTTTTATGCGATG
Organism: Desulfovibrio sp. 1214_IL3152; assembly: GCF_036763055.1. Classification (NCBI taxonomy): domain Bacteria; kingdom Pseudomonadati; phylum Thermodesulfobacteriota; class Desulfovibrionia; order Desulfovibrionales; family Desulfovibrionaceae; genus Desulfovibrio; species Desulfovibrio sp. 1214_IL3152. Next base: position 2,105 of record NZ_JBAIYW010000072.1, read on the forward strand.
AAATATATGGATTCTTTATTATTGATGAAGATGTAGAGGGCTGTCTTATCCAAGACGAATGGCCTGAAATCAATATTACAACCGTTTCAGAAAAATCCGTTTGTCAGAAGTCCGAAACGTGTACTTTGCTCAAAATAGCCCCCACCGGGCAGCTTTTGTTGCGTTTGTATATAGCTGCCCTGCCCTCGATTGACGGATTTTTGAAAAACCAACAGGTCTCAGCATGAAAAAAGCGGCGAGCTGTCAGCACGATGGTTTGCCGCTTTTGGCGCTCTACAAGCAATGGGCAGTTTTCAGTAGTTGCCACACTATTTATATCCACCTGGCCTTCTACGGCCAACATCAAAAATATCAACAGATTTACCAGACCGTTCGCGGTTTTTCAATTTTTGACGCTTCAAAGCCTCAGATAATATATATTTCCCTATTGCAGCATTAAGTGCAAGTCCGTAATTTATTTTGTTTTCATTTGATATATTGATAGCGTATTCAAGTCTGTCTTTTTTCTCATCTGGTGAGAGGCCATAGAAAAAGTTACTATCACAATTTTTGCAGAGACAAAAAATCTTCATATCGAGCATAATCTCTATAGATGAATGTTCTTTACATAGAAAGCATCTACCTTTTGTGATTTTACTATTCTTTTTCATGGCATTATCCGTATGTTGTGTTGCTTAATTCAATTCATTCTTCACCAGTGTGGGCAGGGAGTTCACGATTTTGATGGTTTCAAGGCTCACGGTAATGACGCGCAAAAATAGTTCCAGCGGGTAACGGGGATTGTGCATGGTTTCAATGGCCCAATCGTTGGCGTCATTGACAATGCCGCTGGCTTTGTCCGTTTTTACGCACTGTCGCTCAACCACCCAATCCAGCGCGGGCTTGCCGTTGACCACATAGTCGTAGGCTTCAAGCGGAATGCCCGTAACGGTAACCTTGCTGTTATAGCGTAGCGTGGTGAGGTCTTTATCCTTGCCATTCCTGCCATAGGCCATCTTTTCCACCCGAAAATCTTGAGGTTGGCAGTCATCCAGCGTTTTGCCGTCAGCAATGGTGACGGTGGCCGGGTACAGCGCAACGCTTTCATAGCCGATATGCAGCTTTGCCAATTCGCGCCCGGCATTGCTGAAAGCCCAAAAATCCACAGCAGTTTTCACGCGAGGAATACGGGGCAATTCCTTGGCAAGGTTGTCTGCATACCATTCCCGGTACTGAGCGGAATGCAGCAAGCCGTAAATGTAATAGAACAAATCTTCCTTACTGATTTTTTCGCCAGGGTAGGCATTCTGGAAATGTCGTAAGCCTTCGTCAGTAATGGCGTCGCGACGGGTGCGCTGCTGCTGCGGGGCTGGTGTGTCAAACAAACTGCCTTGAGTCTGGGGAGCGGCTTTCGATTCGCCGGGTTCGTCATAAAGATAGAGCGGAAAGCATTGGCCTTTTTCCACCATATCAAGACAGGGAAGTTTAGCCGCCATAAGGGCTGAAACCCTGCTTTTTGTCCCGACACCTGAAACACAAATGACCATATTTTCGGCAGATGTGTCTGGAAAAATACGAGGCATTTGCAAGACCCTTTCGTTAAGCGCGCGGCTGTAGTACAGCCATTGCCGTGTGAAGGGGCGGTACTGGCTAGGAATGAGACTGCCATTGTTTAAGGAAAGTGTGCGGTTTTTGGCAAGTTCCTGTTTGAGATTCACAGTCCAGCTAATCTTTGTGGGGTCGGTATCAATGAAGGCTTCAAGTTCGGTTTCGCGTTCTTTTTTTGCCAGGTCCGGATGAGCGGCGTTAAATCGTTGCACTTCAGAATTATAAAAATCTATCATGCGCTGCATGTTAGTTGCCACGGCCTTTTGGCTGGCATTATAGCACCAAGCATCTCGATTGGTGGCAACCCCCAAGGAAAAGTTATCAAAGAGCTTGGTCGCATCACCTTTTTTATCCCCTAGAATAATAAATCGCCCAAAGCTCTCATCCCTCTGCTGGAGCCAGTCTCCGTGCTCATCCGGGGTGATATGCTGCCAGCCGTTGTCAGCAGTGATGCCGGAAATACTGGCATATTCTTGTATTTTTTCCAGTTTTTCTTCACGGCTCAAATAGTCACCAATGTCATGAAGGTAAATTTGGCCGTGTTCCTTGGCGTTGGGTTTTTTTACAAGCAGGGAAATGGCAATGGGCGCGCGGCTACCACTGCCAAAGATTTTTCCGCCTTCCCGGCGGGAAAGTTCACCAGAGGTCCGCTGATTGCCTCGTAAATGAAACACATAAATATTGGAAAATTCTTCTGCCAAACACTGGCGCAAGCCATCAGCCGTGTTGGCATCTAAAAAACCTGCGTTGGTGACGTATCCGATCACCCCCCGATTGCCGATACGGTCTGATGCCCAGCGGATGGCGCGAATGTAGCTATCGTATAACCCTCTCGTTAGTACAGCTTTGGAACGAACCGCATATGTCATTTCTATGCGGCCATCCAGTGAGGGATATGCAACATTTCTATTATTGTCATTTTGATTTCCCTGCCCAATGGAATACGGCGGATTGCCAATAATAACCCGTATATCCAGTTTTTTCTGACGCTTTCTGCGGGCGCTGTTGTCCACCAGAATCAGATCTATGAGATCTTCTTTTTCATACATCTGAAAGGTGTCTGTGAGGCATATGCCCTCAAAGGGAACATAGTCGCCACCCACGAGGGAATGATAGGTAGATTCTATATTGATGGCGGCGATATAATAGGCCAGCAACACAATTTCATTGGCATGAATCTGGTTTTTATATTTAGCTTTTATCTGTTCTGGCGTCATGAGGCCACTTTGCAGCAGGCGGGTAATAAAGGTTCCCGTACCTGTGAAGGGGTCGAGAATGTGTACGCCCTCACTGCCAAGGGTTTGCCCAAATTCCTGCTGCAAAATGTGGTTAACGCTGTGGATGATGAAATCCACCACTTCCACGGGGGTATAGACAATGCCAAGCCGTTCCGTCATGCGCGGAAAAGCATTGCGGAAAAATTTGTCGTACAGCTCCACCACAATTTTTTGCTTGCCCTGGGCGCTGTCTATGCCCTCGGCACGCATTTTTACACTGTCGTAAAATTTTTGCAGGGTGTCAGTTTCTTTGTTCAGGTGGTGCTGGTGCAAAATATCCAATATGCCTTGCATAGCCTGCGACATGGGGTTTTGGCTGGCAAAGCTGTAATCGCTGAACAGGGAGTCAAATACCGGTTTGGTAATGAGGTGTTGCGCCAGCATTTCAATAATATCGGCATCGGAAAGGCTGTCGTTGAGGTCATCACGCAACTCATCAGCAAATTCATCAAAAGCCTTGCGTTCTGCTGTATTTTCCGGGTTCTCAAGAATGGCGGTTATGCGGTCAATGTGGGTGCGGGCTATTTTGGCAATGTCTGTAGCCCATTCTTCCCAGTGGGTACGGTTGCCACACTTTTTGACCACTTTGGCATAAATGGCCCGCTCTATTTCGCCCATTTCAAAGGTAAGCCACGCAGGGGCTTGCGGCTGGCCGTGCTGGCCCAACGTCGCGGCCTCGCCCAGAGTAAAGCTGCCTTTGCCGCTGGCGCTGCCTGCTCCCCTGGCGGCGCGTGGGGTTGGCAGCTTGTCGCATACGGCAATAACTTCCATTTTGCGAGGTTCTGAGCCGATGAGTTCAAGTTTGTTGATAAGGGCGTCAAAACGGTCATCGTGCGAGCGTAAGGCCTGCAAAACCTGCCAGACCACACGGTAGGTGTTATTGTCATTCAGGGCTTCATGCGGCTCCGTTCCTGCGGGAATAACCACTGGCAGCACCACATAGCCACGCTTTTTGCCCGGCGCGTTACGCATAACCCTGCCAACAGACTGCACCACGTCTACCTGCGAATTACGGGGAGAAAGAAACAGCACGGCGTCCAGCGCAGGAACGTCCACCCCTTCGGAAAGGCAACGCACGTTGCTGAGAACACGGCACGTATGGGATGGGGTTTCCTCTTTAAGCCAGTTGAGCTTTTCCTCTTTCTGGCTGGCGTTCATACCGCCGTCAACGTGTTCAGCTTCGCATGCAAGGGCAAAGGCATCAGGGTATTGCGCCTTCTCTTCATCATCTGCTGACTGCTGATAGCTTTGCACCACGTTTTGAAACATTGAGGCAATGTTTTTTGAGCTGACCTTGTGCTTTCGACCTTTGTGATTAGCCTCAATGACCTGACAGAAAGCCACGGCCCGGTGCATGGCGGCACTGTCTTCGCCAAGCTCGTCAATGGTCATGCCCTGCTTTGAAAGCGCCTTCCAGCAGCCCACAATGCGGGCGGCATCGTCCACTTTGATCTGGTTATCCTCATCCTTGAGCAGGCCTTGCAAACGGCGGTTAATGTGGCTTTCTTCAATAGACAGCACAATAACCTTGTAATCTACCAGCAGCCCTTGGGCCACGGCCTCTGAAAACGTGATGGTGTGCAGGGTCTCGCCATACAGGGCGGGATCGTCCATTGAACAGAGAACGGCATTTTCCTTTTCGGCCAGCGCCTTGGCGCTATCGGCATAAATGCGCGGGGTTGCCGTCATGTACAGCCGTTTGGCGGCGCGGATGAAGTCTGCATTATGCACCTGCACAAAGTGGCTTTCATCGTCGTCGCCGAAGGTTACGCCCGTGGTGCGGTGGGCCTCGTCACAAATAATCAGGTCAAAGGGGGCAAGGCCATAGTCTTTCTGGGCGCGACTGACCACATCAATCGAGTGATAGGTCGAAAAAACCACGCTCATATGGCTGGCATCATGGCGGCGGGCCATTGCTTCAGCAAGGCGGGCGGCATTGGTGGTGGCAGGATAGCGAAGCTCATGCACAAGAGTTTGCACGGTGTCTTCGTCTTTTTTGGCTTTTTTGCCCACATCGCTGTCTGAGCATACGGCAAAGCTGTGCAGCGGCACGGCGCTTTCCTGCGTCCAGTCTGTAAGCGACTGTGAAAGCAGGGAGAGGCTCGGCACGAGAAACAGCACTCTTCCGCCACGTCCGGCCATGCTTTCGGCTATTTTGAGGCTGGTGAACGTTTTGCCTGTGCCACAGGCCATGATGAGCTTGCCGCGATCTGCCGTTGCAAGCTTTTCGGTAACATCGCCAACAGCATTGACCTGATGCGGTCGCAATACTTTTTTGGGCTTGAGGGCCGGGGCCGCGCCTGGCGCGTAGCTTGCCCAGTCTATCTGGCTGTTCTCAAGGTCATGAAGGTCTATTTTGCTGACAGGGGGCTGCTGATCTTGCAGCGCAGCTTCAGCATGTTCGCTCCAATTATTGGTAGTGCTGACTATGATGCGGTGGGTAAAAGGCTTTTTGCCGGATGCGGTAAAGAAGCTGTCTATATCCTTCTTTTGCAGGCGGTGGTCTTCTGCATACAGCTTGCACTGAATAGCATGAAACCCGCCAGTTCCGGCCACTTGCGCCACAAGGTCAATGCCAGTGTCGCGTGCATCTAGTCCTTGTTCTTTGGCCCAATCGGAATACAGCCAGACCTTGCTGTATAAATCCTTGTAAGATGCCTCATTCTTGAAATAGCAGACGATCAGCTTTTCAAAGTATGTGCCTTTTTCACGTTCTGTGAGGGCGGCATCACGATAGGAGGCAAGGATTTTTTGCAAGGCTGTCATGGTGTATCCTGTGGTTGCGAGGCAGTGGGGTAGAAACCGTACAGGTTGCATAAAACTTCGCGTTTGTACTGCATGGGCAGTAAAAACTCAAACCATACCCAGACAGGTGTTCATGCCTTGCGAAAGCCCTGTCCCTGAATTCCGCTGTTGGTGGCGTGGTTCCCGGCAGATTACCGGGAATGCGAATCCGTTGGAAGGTCGAGGGCCTTGATGTAAGAACGCTCCAGTAAAGTGTGCCTTTTCTTCGGTCATTCAGGGCAAGGCCGCGCTGTCTGAGCGCGCAGGCTGCGGGGCAGGGGGCATTCCCTGGGGATCTGCGCCGGTGCGTATGCCGGGCTGGCTGATGTTATGGTGAAAAAATGTGTCGTGAGCGCAGCGTATTGTACTCTGAGGAAAATTTGCCATACGTGAGGCAAAGGGAAAACATCATGCAGACACAGGTTTCTTTGGGCGCAGTATTTGCCGCGGAAAAAATAGTTTATTCGGCGCTCAAGCCCACCCAGCTGACTCCCTACCGAAACCTTTCCGAACTGATTGGCTGCCAAGTATACATCAAGCATGAAAATCAGCATCCGGGAGGGAGTTTTAAAATCAGAGGCGGCGTCAATCTCATGCACCATCTGAGAGAGGAGGGTGTAAGGGGAGTCATTACCTTTTCAACAGGCAATCATGGTATTTCCATTGCGGCATCAGCGCGACGATATTCCATAGATGCCACTATTGTTGTTCCTCAGGGCAGCAATTTGGTGAAAATACAAACCATGCGTGAATACGGTGCAACAGTATTGGAAGAGGGTAGAAATTTTGAAGAAGCTGCTGCCTTTGGTATGGAGTATCAAAGAAAGTATGGCCTGCGTTTTGTTCATGCCGCCAACGAACCACATTTAATAAACGGCGTGGGTACGGAATTTACTGAAATATTGCGGGAATTGCCGGATATTGACGCCATTGTCCTGCCGTTGGGCGGTGGAAGCGAGGCCGCTGCCGCGGTTGCCGTTTTTAAGCAGGTCAATCCTGCCATAGAGATATACGCCGTTCAGGCTGCTTCGTCGCAAGCCGCGTACCTTTCCTGGCAACAGGGCGCAATGTGCAAGGCAGACAATAAAACATTTGCGGGCGGATTTGCCACAGGTGAGGCATTTGCGCTGCCGTTCAGCATGTATAAGGATCAGTTGTCGGACTTTGTTCTTTTGAGCGAAGAGGAGATTTTGCAAGGCATACAGGCGGCAATGTACTGCACAAGAAATATGGCCGAAGGGGCGGGCGCGTCCGCCATAATGGCGGCAATAAAGCTCAGGGATAGGCTTCAGGGAAAAAAGGTCGTCCTGCAAATGAGCGGGGCCAATGAAACCACTGATGTGATCAAAAAATCGCTCTCCATGCCGATGTGTGAAGCGCTTTCTTAGTTTTTCTTGCATAGGGCTTGTCCTGGCAAGGGGCAGGGATTGTAGTGAACTTGCTCCCCCTTTGAGCAGGAGCAAGAGCTGGGCGAATTGCTTTGCCGCTTGTCCCTTGGCCTGCCAATGCCCGGTCCGGTTTGCCCTTCTTTTGCGCCATTGGGGCAAAAGCATGTTGGCGGAACCCTTTTTTCCGTTTGCGCACCTGAAATTGAGGATCGCCTGATCCCCACACAAAAAACTGCCAGCTCGGCCTCGGGCGTTGCGGCCTGCGGGCGCATGAGCCCCTTCATATGGGGTGAGGCCCTCCTGGTTTTTGTAATTTGTCCACGTTTATTCTGCTATTTACTGATAGCGGTAAGAGTATGCCTGATTAATTTGTCAGCTATTTATAAATCAGCTGTCGAGTATGAACAGAGGATGAAGAAAAGACCTCTCTCGAAATTTGGCGCGGCTCTTGTTCAAGAGTATAAAAGGCGGGGGTTTACGCAGTACAGCCTTGCCAAGAAAATGGAACGCAGCGCCCGCTATCTGAATAACCTTGAGCATGACCGAAGCGAACCACGCTTCACGACCATTCTTTTACTTGCCGATGCCATAGGCATGGACCCCGGCGAACTGGTGGACGCCGCAGCGCGGTTGACCTGGGCTGCCCATGAAGAAGAGGAAGCCGGGGCGATTACGCCAGAAGAAGAAAAAACTGCCCCCAAAAAGACCGGCAGCAAGAAAAGCCAGAAAAAATGATGACTTCTTGTCCGCCGACCAGTCCCCTGCATTCATGCGCCCATCACGGGATGCACTACTCATATCTTACCGGACTCTTTAAGTTTTACTAGTCCTTTACGGACGATTTCCAGCAGCAGTTCTTCTATTGAGCGTGGGTCTGCCCACGTCTCCTGGGTTTTTCTTGAAAATCCTTGCAGAGCAGTTAACTCATTTCATTCGTTAATTGCTCTAATTTCAGCATCAGCCGCATGCCCGCAGCCAGGGCCAGCATGTTTATGAATCTGATTCCGGTGTTCACGCTGATCTTTGGCATGATCATTCTGGGTGAGCGCCTTACTGTAGAACAGTGCTTTGCATCAGTATTGGTGTTGGGTGGCGTAGTGGTAAGCCAGCGGAGATAAAAGACCGCCCAAATGCTCTGGATAGGCGTCAGGCAAACGTCTTTGGCCGTTTGCCCTGTCCGCCGGGCATGCTGACCCGCAGGCGGGTTCAGCATGCCCTCGCGCCTTGCGCCTGTAACAGGCCCGATGATCGCGAACGGACTTTTGCTTTGTTTGTTATATCTGAAAAATTTAATTCATTTATTGTTTGCCTTGCGTGGCATATGCAGATCGAGGTTGCGTCATACGGCAAACTTCGGTTTTTTGCGCCTGCGCAAAGATTTTGACGGGCTGCGTGGTCGGTGTGTTGTGCGGCGCGGATTATGGGCTTTTCGCATGCGCTGTTTACGCAATCAGGCCGTGCAGCATTGTCGGGCCATTGGACGCCGTCAAAAATCCATATATTGGATAATAAAACATGTCATGCGAACTATAGTCTCTTGACATAAAATAAGAAAAACTACACAGTACATCTGCCAGAAGCAAGAATGAGTTTTATTATTGTTCCGGCTGCTCACAGCGCAGGACAACTCTATTTTTGCGCCTGTAGCGGAAATCGCCCCGTGGGTTTCCTCATGACGCCTTATTTATATGCCGAGCAGATTTTTTGCTGCTCGGCATTGCTGAAAATGCTTGCAGAATGTTTATTTGAAACGTTCTAGTAAAGCATTTTTCTGCGCTGAAGAAGTCTCTTTCAGCTCTTTATCCTATGCTGGTACCTTTTTTGCAATGAGTTCAGGATTGCGCCCGCATGCCGTATGCGGGGAATCCTTTCTATTCTTGTACGTATTTTAATCAGATGTTCTATAATAGATGTCTGTAAGCAAAGGGTGCATTATTATGGCAGACGTTAATCTTTCCCGCCCGGCCTCTGGACAGCAGCTTGTTATTCCCAGCGCTCCTGATGCCCGCCTGATTCTGGATTTTCCGGCAGACCAGGTTAGCATTGACCGGCCCGAAGGTTCCGGCAGCCTGTTTTTTCAGTTTGATGATGGTGCGTCCATAGAGCTGCAAAATTTTTACGGGGCCTACAATAAAGAAGCCCTGCCGGAGTTTGAGGTTGACGGCCAGCTTATTGCCGGAACCGACTTTTTTGAGGCTTTCGGTCCCGACCTTGTGCCTGCGGCAGGACCCGCTACTGCCGAGCGCGGCGCGCGCTATAACGAGTACTCCGATATGTACTCCGATATGGGGCTTGCCGAAGGCGTCTGGCATTTGAATGAGCTTGACTACCGTCTGGCTTTTGACGGCCCGCAAGCTGACGACGAATGGACGTATGGCGTTCTTGACAATGTCGCCCCCACGTTCAGCACCGGCGGCGCGCCCATCACTCTCGGGCTTACGGAAACCGGCTGGGACGGCAAAAGCACCATCGCTCCCGGTCCCGTGCGCGCCACGGGCAGCTTTACCGTGCGCGATCCCGATGGCGACAGCCTCACCGCCACGGTAACCATTGGCGGCAAAACTGTGGCGGTGAGCCTTGCCGGTCCCACCACGGTTGAAAGCGATTATGGTACGCTGGTCATTACGCCCAGCGGCCGTGGTTCCGACGTCACCTTTGATTTCGAGTATACCCTCAAGGAAGATCCGTACAGCAAGACAGACCGACTGGCGCAAGGCGAGCAGGTTACTGACGGCATCGTCATATCGGTCAATGACGGTATGGGGCATACGGTCACTCAGCCCATCAACGTGGTCATCACGGGCAGCAATGACGCGCCGGATATTGAGGGCGTGGATGATTTTGTGCTGAAAGATCAGGGCGTGTGGGCCGGTGGTGAGCGTTCAACCACGTTGAACAGCAATGAAAATAACCCCATCACGAAGGCCGGCACGGATGTGGGCCAGTTCAAGTTGGCCGACGGCGGCAAAATTGTGGCCGTTGACCCCGACCATGGCGACAAGCTGACCTATGATTTCGTTTCAATGACTATTGGCGGAAAGACGACCATTTTTGATTCCACCCACGCCGTTTCGGGCGAGCTTCCGAATGGTTTTACTAAAGGCTACGTCGTTGAAGACTACGGCAAACTCTATGTGAACTCCGAAACAGGCGACTACCGCTTTGAGCTGAACACCGCGACGGGCGACAGCGTGGACAGGCTGGCTGAAGACGAAGCTGTGACAATTTCTTTCACGCCAAGCGTTACGGATATGCACGGCGCGCTCAGCCTTCAGGACGGTGCTCCCGGAATCATGCGCGACGGCACGCCCACACCCGGCGGTGGAGCCGTTGATATCACCATCATCGGCAGCAATGAGCGGCCCACTGTGTTGAGCGACGCCACCTGGAGCGGCTCGGACACGCTGGTGGAGAAGGGCGTGGGCGTCAGCGGCACTGCCAGCATCAGCGGCACCTTTGTTGCCACTGATGTGGACAATGGCGATACACTGCACTACCGCCTTGTGGGCACAAACAACGACCTCCATGAAACGCTGTACCTTGTCAAGGACACTGTAACAGGCGGAATCAAGCTTGTTTCCACCCCTGGCAGCAATGGCGATGCGGACTATTACGGCAAGGTCAACATTGACCAAAACGGCAAGTACACTGTGGAATTGTTCAACGATTCTGAGGCCGTGCAGGAACTCAGGGGTGACGGAACCACAGACAAAACGTTTACCTTCACCGTGGCTGCTCAGGACAGCAAGGGCGCATATGTGGCGCAGAACGTGACCGGAAACATTGAAGGCACCAATGACGCGCCTAAAATAGTCTGGGGCTCCATCCACCTGCGCGAAGAAGGCGTGTGGAACAACGGGCTTTGGAACAACAGTAATGATAAAACTGTATCAGATGGAAAGAATAATGATGGATTTACCGATGATAAATACCATCGTACTGAAGTTACAGGACAGCTCATTGCTTCTGACGTCGATAATGATAAAAATGAACTGAGATACTCTATAGATGTCACAAGCGGCAGTGGGCTGAAAGAAAAATTCCCCTTTGAGTTTAAAAGCAATGTTACTGGGGAAAAGCTGACCATTAGCATTCTTGGCACTGAAGACAGTGAGACGCAACAGATAATTAAAACGAACTATGGCGACCTTGTGCTCGACAAGGTTTCAGGCAAGTTCACCTTTACTCTTGGTGGGGATGCCAACGCACTGAGTAAAGGGGAGAGTTTTCAATTTCATTTCACGACGGTGGTCAGCGATGGCAATGCCACCAATAACCACCAACTTGCTATCACCATTGAGGGCGCCAACGACAAACCAACGCTCACGTTTGTAGGTGGTCCCGGTGTGGATTCTGGCGATTTGAAGGTGACAGAAGCTGGCTTTGGTGTTGGGCACAAGGCCGTTTCTGGCAATGTGCAGGGGTATGACCCTGACTCCGACGCCTCCCTGTCCTTTGGTTTGGCCAAGGGCCACAAGACCGACGTCAGCGGGCGCAACGTGGCCTTTGGGGATGCGGCAAAAGAAGGGCTTGGCGCAGGCGTGACAAGCTTGGTGGGTGAATACGGCAAGCTGACCATTGATAGCAATGGCAAATATACCTACGAGATAGACGAGAACAAGGCAAACTTCCTGGACACCGGCGATACGCGCACCGAAGAATTCACCATCTATGTGCGCGATCAGTACGGCGCGTGGGATGCAAAGCCCATCACCGTTACGGTTATGGGTACCAACGACGCGCCCACCATTGAAATCACCAACGTGACCGTCAAGGAAGCTGGCGTGTACACCGTCGGGGGCGAGCCCAACCAGAACGCCATCAACAACGGCACCTATACGCTGAACAGCAACGAGAATAAGGATATTACGGGAGATGGCGTCGATGCCGGACAGGCCAGGGGCACAAGTGTGGGCGGCAAGGTCGTCATTTCCGACGTGGATCATGACGACAACGAGCACCTGGCTTGGGGCTTTGAAGCTGTCGATGGCAAGCTTTTGGAGGTCAGCGGAAAAAGCACGACCTTGGGGGAAGACGGAGGAGAATCCGTCACGGTCTTTGTGCGTGGGGACGGAACCCTCACTGCTACAGAACCGGCCGACAACAACTACTATGGCTCGCTGACAATTGACGCCACGGGCGACTACACCTTTACGCTCAACAATGCGGAAAACAGCCCCGCGGACAAGCTTGGCGAAGGCGCTTCAAAAGATATTACAATTCTCCTCTACGCCAACGACAGCGGTGAGGGCGAAAATCATGCCGACGTAGGGAAAAATATTACCATCACCATCCGTGGCAGCAATGACGCGCCCACGGTCAACACCACTGACTCTGTTTTGTCCGTCACCGCCACGGAAGATGCTGCCGCTGGCGGTGGCAATATTGCTTCTTCCGACCGGGATACAACCGACACGCGTTTTTATGGCTTTGTTCTCGATGCGCCCACTGGCGACACCCCCACTGCGCAAAACGATTCACCGAATGACGAGCATGTGTATCAAACCCTCTACGTCAAAGTTGGAGACAACGGCCCGGTGCTTGTGTCCACGCCTCCCGATGGCAGTAATGACGGCTATTACGGCAAGGTGGTGATGGACTCAGATGGTGCCTACACCTTCACGCTTTACAACGACTCCAAGGACGTGCAGAGCCTGAGTGCCGACGATGCGCGCAGCCTTAAAATCACCGCCGTGGTGATCGACAATCACGGGGCCTATGACCACGCCACCGTCACCCTGAACATCCAGGGCGCGAATGATGCCATCAAGGTTGAGGGCAAGGGCGCACAGGTTGTTCAAACCTGGGAAAAAGGCATGGTGCAAGACAGTGCTTTTACGCTCCCGAACACCGAGTACAACGGTGGCACGGCTGAGGGGCAATTCAGCATTACCCAGGTGGATGCGGGCAAGAATTCTCTCCAGTACGGCTTCAAGGTAACAACGGTAACAACAGTTGATGGCAAGGAAGTTTCCGTTGTCACCTACCATGCGGGTTCGTACACCAATGAGTACGGCACGTTCACCATTGGTGCGGACGGCAAGTACACCTTTGTGTTGGATAATACCGCCACGGCCACACAAAACCTCGAGGCCGGGCAAACTGTCAAGCTGGGCAACGTTGAGCTTGCCGCGTGGGATACGCGCCACGGCACACCTGGCGCGGACGGGGTTTTGCCCCCGGCGACGCAAAAGCTGGAAGTGTACATCAACGGCACCAACGACAAGCCGACGCTCAACATTGACACGCAGCCCACATATACCGAAGACGGCGTAACCGCAGAAGGCAAAGCCATCACGGGCACGCTGAGCGTCAGCGATCCCGAACAGACCGGGGGTGAAACGGTTGCTGGCAAGGATTCAGGCACTCACGGCGAGTTCACCTTCTCCCTGGTGGGCAGCGCTGCCGCTACCGAGGGCGACAGCACCATTATGGTGGGCACGTACGGCTGGATGCAGATCAATGAAAAAACCGGGGAATACACCTACACCCGCACCAGCGACCTCGACTATCTGAATTCCGGCCAGTCCGTGAAGGAAACGTTCTATGTGCGCGTCATGGACGCCAACGGAACCCACTCGGACATCAAGCCCCTTGTGGTCACGCTTACGGGGCAAAACGATGCGGCCTCGGGTATGGACGGCACGGGCCTCACCGTGCACGAGCACGGCGTGACTGGGGATGCGGCGGCGGCGACTGGCTACCTGAAGTTTGACAAGGACACGTTCCTTGGAGCCAACAAGCTCACTGGCGGCAAGGGCACGGACGAGGTCAAGGTCACTGATGTGGACAATACAGACTATGGTCACTTCAAGGTTAATGGCACAGCCGAAGACGTGAAAATCGTCGCATCGGAGGGCCTTACGGTGGTGGGAACGGCCGAGGTCGATGGCAATGTCATTACCACCGAGTACGGCACGTTTACCTTGCAGGCAGACGGCCAGTACACCTTTGACCCCAAAGACAATGCCACTATGAACGTGCTCAAGCCGGGGCAGAGCATCACCATTACTGTGCCCATCCAGGCCGAATCCGCGGCAAATGCCCATGGAAAGAGCGGTGTAGATGGCGCATATACGGGAACAGACACCGCCACCGGCACCATCACCATCACCATCCAGGGCACCAACGACGCCCCGGTGGTTGAGGCGGCGACCAATGGCAAGCTGTATCAATCGTTTGAGAGCGATCTGTCCGCCACGCTCCACGAAACAAATACCTTCACGGTGGACAACACAGGCACGTCCCTCAAGCTCACGGACAGCGAAACCGCCACCTGGCGTAATGGAACGTCCACGGGCCTTACGGTGCGTGGAAACCTGAACGATACGCATCTTGTAACGGACGTGGACAATACCAGCGATGAGCTTTCTTTCTTTGGTGTCAAGGATGACGGAAGTGGGGATCTGACTCAGAACATTCAAGGCAAATACGGCATGCTTATGTTGCTGCCCAATGGTGAGTATCAGTATGTGCTGGACAGAAACAGTGATGCTTACAAAAAACTTGATGGCGGGTTTTTGGGGAAGGATAAGACCGACACTGAAACCTTCACCATTTATGTGCGCGATACGGATAATGCCGTGGCTGAAAAACCCCTTGAGCTTGTTATCAATGTCACGGGCGGCACACCCACCCTTGGGGATGGTTCGTTTCTGCCCATGCACGTTAAAAGTGACAAGGGTTTTGTAGTAGAGGACACCACGTTCTTTGCCAAGGGTAATGTGCAAAGTAATATACTTTCGGGTTCGCAGGATTCCGATTTGCGCATCACCGGCTACAACGGCGACGCCAGCAAGCATGGAAGCACCGTTAACACCGAGTATGGCACCATTAGCCTGCTGCCTGACGGAAGGTACACCTATGTGCTCAATAATGACGCCAAGTGTGTGCAGGAACTGGGTGAAGGCCAGACCATCACGGAAACCTTCACGGTCAAGAGCGGGGCTCTCTTCGGCAACACCGCCGTCATCACCATCACCATCACCGGCACCAATGACAAGCCTGTAGTTATTGACCAGGGCGACACGCTGACCCAGCATCAGAGCAATACTGACGCGAACGGAGATGGAAAGCTGGATTGGACGGGGACTGTCACGGACACCTTCACAGTGCGCGACATTGACAAGGGCGAGGCTGCAGGGCTGAAAATTGAGGCTGTGAGCGGCGGCAAGGACGTGAGTGGCAATGGCCCGTGGATCATCAAGGGCACGTATGGTCAGTACGAAATTACCAGGGGCGATGTAAAAAACGGCACGGACGCCACGTTCAGCTACAGCTATACCCTGTACTCCACAAGCAAGGACTACAACGGCAGCTATGACGACAATGTGACGTTTGCCATTTCCGACGGCAAGGGCGGCACCGTAAACAAGACCCTGACCACACACCTCACGGCGGATAATGCCGCGCCCACAGTGGACAGCACTGTCACACTTGCCGGCACGGTGACTGAAGACGCCTTTGCGGGCAAGACCCAGGTGGAAGTGGGAGGAAGCGTCAAGGGCGCCTTTACGGATACGGATATCAAGCTGGGCAGCGACCTCAGCGGGGCTGCGGGCAAAGGAGACACCCTGACCTTTTCCATTAACGGCACCAGCAGCATGGCCAAGGGTACATATGGCACGCTCTTCCTCAATGCGGACGGCAGCTACCGCTATGTGCTGGACAACAACAATCCTGCGGTGCAGGCACTGGGCAAGGACGCCGA
Organism: Desulfovibrio sp. 1214_IL3152; assembly: GCF_036763055.1. NCBI lineage: Bacteria > Pseudomonadati > Thermodesulfobacteriota > Desulfovibrionia > Desulfovibrionales > Desulfovibrionaceae > Desulfovibrio > Desulfovibrio sp. 1214_IL3152. The sequence goes on from NZ_JBAIYW010000072.1 coordinate 17,851, forward strand.
AGCCCATGACACCTTCACCGTCAAGGCTTTTGACGGCACAACCCACAGTGATGGCGCAACGCTGACCATCACCGTTGTGGGCACCAACGACGCCCCTGAACTGACGGTAGGCAAGGTGCTGACCATCACGGAAGACACAACGGCCGCCGTGACCGGGCAGGCCAACGTCTATGACAGAGATGCGGACGATAGCCATACTTTCTTCATCAAAACAGGCATTGACGACAGCGGCAAGCCCGTTGGCAGCAGCAGCATCACCAATCAGTACGGCACATTCACGGTGGATAGTAATGGCAAGTACTCCTTTGAAATTGACAACTCTCTTGCTGTCGTTAAGGCCCTCAAGGCCGGTGAGCTTGTGGAAACAAAAGCGACCCTGGTGGTGGACGACGGCAATGGAGGCACGGCGGAACAGGAGATTACGGTCAACATCAAGGGTACGGCCAGTGCGCCGGAAGTGATTGCCGTCACCGGTGACAAAAATCCTGATCTGCCGTCGGATGATAAGGACTACGGCTACGATATCAATGCCGTTTCCAATGTGGGGCAAGGACATATCTATGAGGCCAGGGGCCAAATTATCGCCAAGGACTATGAGGCGGGCAAGGCTCCGGTCTTCACGGTAAAAACGCAGGGCGCCTACGGCGAACTGACCATCAATGAGAACGGAAACTACATCTACAAGGCGGATGCGGCCAAGGTGGAAGCTCTGTACGACGGGGAAAAGGTTCAGGACGAGGTGACCATATTGCTTACGGCCGCCAACGGCCTCACCATCGAAAAGAAACTGGTCATTGACATCCTGGGTGCTAACGACGCCCCTGTGCCGCTGCCGGCGGCAGACACGCCCGAGTGGGGCGGCACACTTGCCTGGGATCAGGATGGGGACAGCTTGACCTTCACGCATGACACGCAGAGCGCCACGGGCATACATGACCTTACGTTTGGCAAGCTCGTAGTGGATGCGGATGGTGCGTACCGCTACACGCTCAATATGGATGAGGCCACCATGGAGCACTTGAGCAGGCAACCGCTTGTTAACGGTAGCATCCACGAGAAACCCTTTGCCTTCACGGTCGATGACCATGCAAAGGAGGGTATCCCGGTGGAAGGCTCCCTGAACATCAAAATTGACGTGGACAACTGGGACGGACACGACGGCATGCTGCTCTTCGGCGATGCTGGCAGCAACACCTTGGACGGCGGCTCCGGCAACGACATCCTTTCCGGCGGCGGGGGCGACGACACCCTGTACGGCAACGGCGGCGATGACTATCTTTTCGGCGGCGCGGGTGATGACTACCTCTTCGGCGGCGCGGGTGATGACTATCTCTTCGGCGGTTCCGGCAACGACTTCCTTGACGGCGGCGAAGGTAACAATCACCTCTACGGCGGCGACGGCAATGACGTGCTGGTCTTCCACCAGGGAGACACTATTGATGGCGGTGCGGACTTTGACATGCTGGTGGTCAAGGGCGGTAGTGTGGATGGCCTGTTTACAGGAGCGGAACACGCCAAGGGCGTGGACAGCATCACAGGCGTGGAGGTAATGGTCAGCACTTCCGGTGATGCTTTGAACAACCTCACCGATATGGCGGAAATTGCTTCCAAAACCGGGGTTTCCATCAGCACTGGCAGTGACGGCAGCACCGCTGTGTCATTTGATGCTTCGCATACATGGACAACCACAATGCAGACTGCGAGCAATGGCACCTTGTGGGAAGTGTACAGCACAACTATAACTACCGACAGCGGGAATGATGAAACCGTACAAGTTGCCGTGCAGCACTTGACGACCAGTCTGGGCGGGTAGAGCATTTCACACTTGAAATGCTCTACAAGGATTTGTCTCCAAATCCTTGTCGCCAAATGATTGTAGGGCGGCTTTGCCGACCGTTAAGCAATCATTTGAAGCGTTAATTGCTCTAGTGGCGCGGCATGCCCCTCTAGGCAGGTAAATAACAAGCCCGCCCGCACTCTCCAGCGAGAGTGCGGGCGGTTTACATTTTTCGCTCGCTGCGGAGCGAAAAGTCAGGTGCAGCTATCGGTTACAGGCCCAGATCACGCAAAAGGTTGTCCACAGCCATATGGCCCATGCTTTCCGTGGCTCCGGCAGTGGAGGAAGAGCAGTGCGAACCCATGACCAGGTTGTCCAGCGCATACCAGGCCGGATCAGCCGGGGGCTCCTGCTCGAACACGTCAAGCCCCGCGCCGTAGATGCTGCCAGCCTGCAAGGCGGCCAGCAGGGCCGTTTCGTCAATAAGGCCGCCGCGCGCGGTATTGATGATGACCGCTGTTTTCTTCATGGTGGCGATGCGCCCGGCATTGATGCAGTTGCGGGTTTCGTCCGTCAGCACCGTATGCAGGGTGATAAAGTCCGCCTCGCGGCAGATGCGGTCAATGTCAGCACGTTCGACGCCTTCGCTTCCGGCCCAGGATTCGTCCCACGCAATGTCATGCGCAAGAATCTTCATGCCGAAACCCTGCGCCCGTTTGACAACGCAGCGGCCGATGGCCCCAAGGCCGATAATGCCCAGAGTTTTGCCGTACAGGTCAATGCTGGTGATCTTGCTCCAGTCTTTCTCACGGCAGCGGCGGTCGATAAGTCCGGCCTTGCGCGCCACCATAAGCATGAGCGTCAGCGCATAGTCGGCCACGGCGTTGCTGTTGGCCCCAACCGTGCGCGAAACCGCAATGCCGCGCTGCTTGCAGGCTTCAAGATCAATATTGTCCAGGCCCACACCGTACTTGGCGATGGCTTTAAGCTCCGGCGCTGCGGCCAGCACATCGGCGCTCATAGGGTCCACGCCCAAGATGACGCCCTGGCATCCGGCCAGTTTTTCGCGCATCTGGTCGGCGGAAAGGATGCCGCCCGTGTCGTTGCGCACTACTTCAAGACCGGCCTGTGTCAGACGGTCAAACAGTTCGGGATTGGTTTTGCCAAAAGAACGGGGTGTAACAAGAATTTTCACTGCATTACCTCTTGGGGGCGGAGTGGGGCGCAGGGCAGGGCAAAAGCCCGCGAAAATGCCGAGCGGCTGGCGTACAGGCTTACTCCAAGAGCGGAAATTGTCAACGCACCGCACCTGCATGACGGGGCCGCCAGCACAGTTAGAGCATTTTAACTTTGAAAAAGTGTAAATGCTCTAACGCTGCACGAAAGTGCAGCGCGCCACAATGTGGCGTGGATTCAGCCGAAAATCGCATTTTTCGGCTGAATGAAAACTTTGAAATGTGAAGCATTTCAAAGTGAAAATGCTCCAGGGGCTGATGAAAAAAGCCCCGTCAGGGCCGCTTGAAAATGAAATGGATTGACGGACTTGCAAGGATTTTTCAGAAAATCTTTACCGTCAAATGCTGGGAGACAGATTTTTGCCTGCCGCTGCCGGTCATTCCACGCGCCAGGCGACCCAGGCAGCCGTGCGGTCAAATGCCCGGACGGGCCGTGTGCGGCGCGTTGAACGTATATGGCTGCACACGTGCAAGACCCTGGCGGGGTTGCACGCTAGACACTGTCTAGACTTCGATATTGAGCCTGTTGCCGATGCCCTGTGCCGCCAGACCGGCATTTTTATCCATAAGGGCCTGCACTTCCTGCCCCTTGCTGATGCTGCCGTTGATAACGGCGGCAGCCATGCTTGCCTGAAAATCCAGGGCTTCACGGCTTATGCTCACGCTCATGCCCATTTGTACGTCATTCATGGTCTGCTCCTTTGCGGGAAAATCCACCCGCATCACTCTTATCGGCGGTAAAGCCGCAATCCTTAGAGCCGTTGCCGGTAAAAGCGGCTCCACCTGGCGGCGGTAGCCACTGTCAATGAATAAAAACAGTATCTGCTGGTGGTTAGAGCAATTCATCTTTGAAATTGCTCTGGCGGATGCGGGAGCAGACGCCCGCCGCGGAGGCGTAAGCGCAGTTTATCTGCGCGGTTAAACGCCGGAGCGGCGTCTTGGAAGCATTGAGAATAGATATTCTCAATGCGAAAATGCTATCTATAATGCTGCTGGCGGCACTGTGGTGGACGCCTTGGGCCGTGTTGAGCGCGCCCGCCGGAACAGAGCCTGTGTCAGGCGCGCCTGCTGCCCGGAGCGTGCCGTTTGAGTGCGGACAAAGCGCCCGCTGTATTGCGGCGGCGGGCGCGAACGTGTACAAGGGAAAAAACACAGGATATTGCTATGAGTGAACTGCACGACCTCAAGGCCACGGCCATGCCCTTGCTTGACAGCGTGGTTGAGCGCCTCTGCCATCCATCTTCCCTTGACGCGGTGTGGCACCGTCCGGCAGCGGGCGCGGCCATGCCATCGCTGAAAGACCTTTCGGAAGTGATGGACAGGCTGCGGGCGGCCATTTTTCCAGGTTATTTCGGCCCTGCGCGGGTGTGGCGCGAGTCCATGCGCTATCACCTGTCGGCCAACCTCGACACCATTTATCGCATGCTGTGCGAGCAGATTGTGCGGGGCTTCTGTTTTGGCTGCGAGGGTGACGGCAATCCCTGCACTTCCTGCGAAATGGACGGCGAAAAAGCCGCCATTGCCTTTATGGACAGTCTGCCGGAAATCCGCCGTCTGCTGGCAGGCGACGCCAAGGCCGCCTACGAGGGCGACCCTGCGGCCACAAGCCCTGGCGAGGCCATATTCTGCTATCCTTCCATGCAGGCCATGTTCCACCACCGCATTGCCCACGAGCTGTACAAGCTTAACGTGCCGGTGATTCCGCGCATCATTTCTGAAATGTCGCATTCGGCCACAGGCATAGACCTGCACCCCGGCGCGAGCATTGGCGAAGAATTTTTCATTGACCACGGCACGGGCGTGGTTATCGGCGAAACTTGTATTATCGGGCGCAACTGCCGCCTTTATCAGGGCGTGACCCTGGGGGCTTTGTCGTTTCCCAAAAATCCGGACGGCACACTGACCAAGGGCATACCGAGACATCCCATCTTGTGCGACAATGTCACGGTGTACGCCGGGGCCACCATTCTTGGGCGCGTGACCATCGGCAAGGGGGCCGTCATCGGCGGCAACGTGTGGATTACCCAGGACGTGCCTGAGGGCGCGCGCATCCTGCAGGAGCGGCCCCGTGGCTAGCTTGC